>NZ_JBHSHC010000105.1:0-21336 GCF_042652925.1 Effusibacillus consociatus | reverse complement strand
GTTCTGTATATCTGAAGATTACCAGAACTAATGTTTGGAGGCAACACTATATTTGAACTCAGCCAAAATTAAAAACCATGCCCCTCATCTCTACCTTATTTTACCATGATTCCCGTCAAAAAAGCCGGGCATGCCAGCAACATTCCGACTTAAAACCTATTCATCGTATTTTGCTACTCGCAATTTACGCAAGTAATCCCCTTCACGATCTGCAACATGGCGTCGTAGTCAAGCGTCTCCGACCCGACGGAGAGATAAGTGCCGTTTAGTTCGGCGGAGACTACAGCAAAAATCCTATTTCCCGTTTTAGGAGAAAAGTACCATGTCTTTCCTCCCGCTTCGACGGGGTTGCCCTGAACCGATGGGTTTTTGTTGTTCGGATCAGGTTTGGACGTTGTTGGGGTTTGCCAGATGTTCCAAAGAGAAGGGGCAACCGCCCGCCGGGCCCTCGGACAGCAAAAGACAAGGAACCCAACGAAGTTGTCAGGTTCCTTGTCGGGACTCGCGAAAAAAGGCCTGGTTAACGGTTGCAGTTGATGAGCTGCTGCTGCACTTGGTCGACTTCCTCGAGGATCTCCCCCTCGGGTCTGCCGAAGCTTTTCCCGAGGCGTGCCCGAGTATGCGCATCGTCACGGCTGTGCCCCTCCAACTCCGCGTGCAGCCCTTCCATTTTCGCCTTCAGGCGATCCGTCTCTTCTCGGGAGCACGCGAATTGTCCGTTCAGGTCTTTGTCATCAGCCATCCTGCTTCCCCTCCCTATTGAGAATGATTGACTCCACAAGGATCCCAGCTTTTCATGCGTTTTATCCCTTGGATAGTATTTGCGACGACAGGTGTCTTATGTGAAAGGGGGATTTTTATGTCGGTTATGTGAGAAACGAGTAAATTGTGGTAATGTGGTAATGTCGAATAGACCATCGGGTATATGAAATACAGTCAGGGAGAGATGAATGGAGTGGACGTTTTTTCATTGGACAGCTTGTGGCTTTTTCTGATCGGTGGCTTGGCCGGGTTCGCCGGTTCCATTGTGGGGCTTGGCGGCGGATTTATCATGATCCCGTTTTTGATCTTCCTGTTTGATGCGGAACCGGAATTGATCATCGGCACTTCCATGGCGGTGCTGTTTGTGAACTCCATCTCGAGTACGCTTGCCTACTCCCGCCAGAAGAAAATTGACTTCCAAAGCGGAGCCTGGTTCGCCCTTCTCATGGTCCCCGGTTCGATCGTCGGAGCCATGTTGGCGGAGGCGTTTTCCGGAAAAATCTTCTACGTGGTGTTCGGCTTGTTTTTGATGGCAGTTTCGATCTTTTTGCTTGTGAAGCCGAATCAACCGGTAAGAAACTTTCTCCCTGCTACGGTAACACGCGAATTTACCGATGCGAAAGGAGAGACTTTTACATACTCTTTCCATCGCGGGTTTGGAATGGCCGTCAGCTTTTTGACCGGCTTTGTTTCTTCTCTGTTAGGGATCGGCGGCGGCTCCATTATGGTGCCCACCATGGTGCTTCTGCTTTCCTTCCCGCCGCATATTGCCACGGCAACTTCTATGTTTACCATCATGCTCTCTTCGCTGGTCGGAACAATTTCTCATATTGCATTGGGCAACGTGGTATGGATGCAGGCCTTGTATCTGGCACCTGGCGCTTTTTTGGGAGGACAGCTTGGAGCTCGGGTGGCCGCTAAATTACCGGCTAAGACGATCTTACGGATTTTGGCTGTTACGCTCATTCTCGTGGCGATCCGGTTGATCTTCAAATGATCTCGAAAGGGCAGCGTTCGATTCGCTGTCCTGTTTTTTTGTAAAGTCCCGCTTCCGGGGCGTGTGGATGCTGGAGCGAGACGATCAGCATGTATGCATCCGGGTAGGAAAACCCTTCGAGATCTTCGGACGAAGGTTCAGCCGGGGTGGAGGGGTGAGAATGGACAATTGCAAGCAGCCGTTCGTTTCCTTCTTCCAGAGCATGCAAAAGAGAGACCCATTCCTGCGGAGATACGCGAAAATGGGCCTCGTTCTGAGCGGTATTCTGCAATTTCAAATAGTGGACCCCTGCTGGGGTGCCGGTCAACACTCCTACACCTTCCCGCGGAAGCTCACACCTGAAATGACGGATAAGTTGTTCCCAAACATTCTTAGGGATTTGCATGAACAACTCCCCTTACTTATTCAACAAAATCGAATTCCAAATCACCGATTCGGATCACCGAGCCGTCCACCGCGCCCCTCTGGCGGAGCGCATCATCCACGCCCATTTGTTTCATGATTCGCTGGAAACGCTTCACCGCGTCGTATTGATCGAAATTCGTCATTTTGATGAGCTTCTCAATCTTCGGCGAATGAACAACGAACACTTCATTATCCCGGGTAATGGTGAAATGATCCTCATCATCTTCCAGCCGGTAGACTTTGCGTTCTGTGACGTCCACTTCATCCAGAACCGTTTCTTCCACATCCGGAAGTGTATCCAACAGATCAGCCACCGCGTACAGAAGCTGTTGAATCCCTTCCTTCGTGACCCCTGAAACGGGAAACACCGGAATGGAAGGATCCAGCTTCTTGCGAAACTCTTCCAGATTCGCTTCCGCATCAGGCAAGTCCATCTTATTGGCAGCGACTACCACTGGACGTGCGGCCAATTTTTCATTGTAGAGCTTCAATTCTTCAGTAATCTTCACATAGTCTTCCCACGGGTCCCGGCCTTCCGTACCCGCAATATCAACCACATGGATAATCACTTTGGTCCGCTCGACATGGCGGAGAAACTGGTGGCCCAACCCATGGCCTTCATGTGCCCCTTCAATTAAACCAGGGAGGTCTGCCATCACAAAACTCCGTCCGTCACCGACATCAACAACTCCCAGATTCGGGGACAACGTTGTGAAATGATACGCACCGATCTTTGGTCGTGCAGCGGAAACAACCGATATCAGGGTAGATTTCCCAACACTTGGGAACCCGACCAATCCAACATCCGCAATGACTTTCAATTCAAGCTGGATGTTGCGTTCCTCCCCCGGCTCTCCTTTTTCTGCAATCTCGGGAGCTTTATTCGCAGCCGAAGCAAAACGAGTGTTCCCTCGGCCGCCGCGCCCCCCGCGTGCTACGACCAACCGCTGTCCATGCCGGGTCAAATCGCCAAGAAACTCCCCTGTGTCTGCATCGGTCACGGTCGTGCCGGGCGGGACCTTGACCAGCATGTCCTCTGCATTGGCTCCATGCTGATTTTTCGGTTTCCCATATTCGCCCCTCGGGGCTTTAAAATGACGCTGGTATTTGAAATCGAGCAGCGTGCGAAGCCCTTCTTCCACAACAAGGATTACATCGCCGCCTTTTCCGCCGTCACCGCCGGCAGGCCCGCCTTCCGGAACATACTTTTCACGACGGAAAGAGACAATCCCGTTCCCTCCGTCGCCCCCTTTTACATAGATCTTCGCAACATCAACAAACACTGGATTTCACCTAACTTCCGAATGCCAAGATATACTGCCGTTCATCATGAATCCGTTCCTGCAAATGGAACCCCTTATGAACGAATTCCCCGATCACTGCTTCAATGTATGTATCATTCACATGTTCCCCCAAAACGTGCAGGGTTATAGCTTCTTTGTCTGCTTGTTTGTGTATTTTGATCTTCCATTCCACCGCAATCCCAAGTTCCTGTGACAGGTTTTCACCCGCATCAGCCAATTCGGTCAGCAGATCCAGCAATTTGAGTTCATATTCCGGATTCCAGTTCTGTACTCCGGTTGTCACTTCAGCGGACAATTGCAACATCGATGCCGTCAAATCTCGCTCAATCAGAGTGTAAGGGAGAGTCACTCCCGGAAGATTGGATAAAACGCTATGGCGCTGTGCATCAGAAACCAATTTCTCGATCGGTCCCTGCAATCGGTCATACTTCTCCAACTGAAGATATCCCTTTATCAATTGCACATGATTCATTACATCATGCCGGTATTGAGAAAGCATTTGAATCGCATTTTTACGTCCTTTTTGTTCGGCGGAGTGGAGTGCATTCAGTATCGGTTTGGGCAGATACCACAGTGTCCAAACCGCACTTCCCAATAAAACGGTACAAGAGATTGCAATCAACCAAGAAAAATCCCCTGACAAAAGAGCGACAGTCCCGATTCCAACAGCAAACCCGGCCTGAATTCCAGCCGTGTAAAGGGCTGCTTTCCTTACCTTGGAGGCCGGCCTCTCCTCATTTCGTTCCATTTGTGTCACCCGTCCTCACCATCGAATAGACAAAGCCCAGCCAAATCAAGAAAGGCTGGGCTGGAACTACTTGTACCAATCGTTTTACGCCTGAGCTACTTCGTCAAGCGGATAAACGGAAACCTTTTTCTTATCGCGACCCATGCGCTCGAAAGCAACACGGCCTGCAACGGTTGCGAACAAGGTGTCGTCTCCACCTTTGCCAACATTGGTACCCGGATAAATCTTGGTGCCACGCTGACGAACGAGGATGCTGCCTGCGGTCACGACCTGGCCGTCTGCGCGCTTCACACCCAGACGTTTGGAAATCGAATCACGACCGTTCTTGGAGCTACCTACCCCTTTTTTGGACGCGAACTGTTGAAGATTCAGCTTCAGCATTGTGTGCACCTCCTTTAAAGTTCAATTCTTCGTTTATCTGCCACGCTTACGTGTTTGGGGTATTCTTCCGCCAGAGACCGTAAGCCGTACACCATACTTTCCAACAACAACTGTACTTGATCAGACACACGACCTTCTAAGGATGGAATTTCGCATTCCACGAATCCGTCACGGCTTGCATCGGGAATCCTAACGTTCAAGAGAGTCTCGATGCTGTTGACTCCATTCTGGACAAGGATCGATACGGCTGCACAGATAATATCATTGCCCGCATTCGCGAAACCTGCATGTCCATGCACCCGAAACGAGACAATTCTTCCTTGGGGATCGCGGTGTACATTCACTTTAATCATTAGGCATTGATCTTCTCGATTTGAACTTGAGTGTATGGTTGACGATGGCCTTGCTTCTTGCGGCTGTTCTTCTTCGCCTTGTATTTGAAGACGATGATTTTCTTAGCCTTGCCATGCTTAACAACCTTTGCGGAAACAGTAGCGCCGGCAACGGTCGGAGCGCCTACTACAACGCCATCTTCCTTGCCAACGAGGAGAACCTTGTCAAAGTTGACAGTTTCGCCTTCCTCAGCAGCCAATTTTTCAATGTAGAGTACATCGCCCTCTTGAACTTTGTACTGCTTACCGCCAGTTTCGAGAATTGCGTACATGCTACAGCACCTCCTCTTCATTTAGACTCGCTGTCTGCCAAGGTACCCAGTTCCCTATTCAGGGAGATCCGGGATTTCGGAACCCGTGCCATGCGGTTGCAATGAGTGCAGGACTGTACGCCTACTACTCACCGGATTATGGTACCACAATCGAATCTCTTATGTCAATGAATCATACGGGTTTCGCGCATTTCTTGTAGGTCTTGCTTCACTTGTATTATTGCTTGTCCCCATTATATCATAAAAGTAACCGGTACTGATGCCGGAAATCGGACGGCCAAAAGCCGAAAAGGAAGGTCATATCATGAACGCCCGGATTCAAGAAGTTCACGACCTGAACAGCCGTGAATTTCGCGAAGCAATGGCCCTGTATCATGAGACGTTTCAAGGAAGTTTGGCAGAAACCACCGAGAGTATCGCGGCAAGACTCCGCTCTCTGCCAACAGGCCGTGAGCATTTGCTCGCAGCCGCATCGGAGGGCAAGTTGGTAGGTTTTACTCTTTCCTCTTATGTTGTGACCAAAAATTACGGGTTCATCTCCTACATTTGCGCCCATCCCTAGCGTCCGCGGGACCGGAATTGGCACAGAATTATACCGTGCAACGATCAATCTGCTCGTGCAGGATGCGATGGAAATGCGCGGCAAATTGCCGTCCTTAGTCGTCTTTGAGACCGAAAAAGTTCATGATTCCCAAGGTATCAAACGCATTCAATTTTTCCGGAAAATGGGCGCCGAGTTCTGCCCGATCGAATACTATCAGCCGGCATTGTCCGAATACGGAAGAGCGATGAATCTTCACCTGATGTATCACCCATTGGCAAAACATCACCTTTCGACCCGGGAATGGCTGAGGATCATCAAATCCATTTACCGGGACGTTTACGGAATCCGTGATTATGAGAATGACGAAGCGTTCCATTTGGTGTTGTCAGAATACTGTTCGTAATACAGGGCCGGTGATTTTCCGGCCTTTTTTTGCAATGAAAAGAGATTTTAAAAAACCTGTTCTACTGGAAAATACTAGCTTATAATATAGAATGTGGTGCTGAATTTCATAATTCGGAGGGGATTGCCATGTCAAAGAAGGTATTGATTCTGACCGGGGATGCAGCCGAAGCTTTAGAGGTCTACTATCCTTACTACCGTTTGCTGGAGGAAGGATATGAAGCGGTAATTGCTTCACCTAAGAAAAAGGTTCTGCGTACAGTGGTGCATGATTTTGAAAATCTGGATACATACACCGAGAAACCGGGATATCAGCTGGAGAGCCATGTATCTTTTGAAGATGTGAATCCTGCCGAATTTGACGGGTTGCTGATTCCGGGCGGCCGCGCTCCCGAGTATATTCGTTTGGACTCCAACGTCCCCCGGCTTGTGAGCCATTTCTTTGAAACCGGGAAGCCTGTCGGAGCGATTTGCCATGCCGTTCAGGTGCTGACTGTCGTAAAAGAACATTTGAAGGGAAGAAGCATGACGGCCTATACCGCATGCCGGCCCGATGTTGAAAATCTGGCCGCCGAATATGTAACTGAAACCCTGCATGTGGATCAAAATCTGGTTTCCGGCCACGCGTGGCCCGATCTGCCAGGATTTATGCGTGAATTCCTTGCTCTGTTGAGGAAATAAGTTGTCAGGAAAATGACCAACTGAACACCCCATGCCGAATGGGGTGTTTATCTTGTGAAGGAGCGTGAGGATGAGGATGACCAATTGGATCTGTGTAACGTGCGGGACACAATTTCCCGCAACTGCGACTCCGCCGCCAGAATGCCCAATTTGTCAAGATGAGAGACAATACGTAGGTCACAAGGGTCAGCTGTGGACAACACTGGAGCAATTGAAAAACGAAGGATTCCATTCCTTCTTCCGGGAAGAAGAAAGAAATTTGATTGGAATCGGCATCGAGCCACAGTTTGCAATCGGGCAGAGAGCGCTGCTGATTCAGACACCGGCAGGGAATATCCTGTGGGACTGCATTCCTTTCCTGGATGAGGACACGATCACCAAAGTAAAGAAATTGGGAGGACTTAAGGCGATTGCCATTTCCCACCCCCATTACTTTTCGGCGTTGGCGGAATGGGCGGAAAAATTGGATGTTCCTGTTTACCTGCACGAAGCAGATCGTGGATGGGTGATGCGTCAAAGTGACCGGATTCACTTTTGGGAAGGTGACACTCTGTCATTAACTGAAGAAGTTACACTTATCCGGTTGGGAGGTCACTTCCGCGGGAGCTCCGTCCTTCATTGGAAACAAGGTGCAGAAGGCAGAGGAGCGTTGCTTACCGGGGACACTATCTATGTGGTCGCAGACCGAAGCTGGGTAAGCTTTATGTACAGCTACCCAAACCTCATCCCGCTTCCTGCACCGGAAGTCAGGCGGATCCGCGACACTGTGGCGAACTGTCAACTACCCCCACTTAACGTATACACGTTTGAAGTGGGAGCTTGTACCTAACCAATAGTTCAAACGACTCGAAAGAGTCTCCTATCTTTTAAGCGCTTAAGTAGCGAGCGTGTTGGTACATCGGGGAAGGTTGACTGCTGCCCGTACCGAAAGTGTCATGCACCTGCAGCAACTTCGGCGAGGTACTCGATTCCCTTTTGCCGAAGATTCATGGCTCCAACCCGATCATCGTTGGTTGTGTACCCGCATTTTTTACAGGAGAAGGTATGGGTCTTTTTGTTTCGGTTCGATTTCTCTGTATGATGGCAGTTGGTCTTGGGACAGGATTGGGAAGTGTAGGCCGGGTCAACGACGACGACCTTGGATTGATTGAAAGCCGCCTTGTATTCAATCATGTTCCGAAGTTGACCAAAAGCCCAGGATTCCATAACATATCGATCTTTTCGCCTCACCTTTTCCGTTTGGGAGCGTACACCGGATAAGTCTTCCAACACCAGCAAACTGTTCTTTCCCGCTCGGGTTACGAGTGCCTTTGAGACTTGATGATTGATATCCGTGATCCAACGGTTTTCTCGATTTCCGATCGCCTTCAAGCGGCGGCAGGCAGAAGGTGTTTGCTTTTGCTGCAACGACTTTCGTACTTTGGCAAACTGGGCTCGCTTCGTTTTGATGTGTCGTCCTTTATAGAAAAGGGTGTCGCCTTTCAAATCATAGGTGGTGGCAAGAAAGTTGATCCCCAAATCGATTCCGACGATGTTTTGAATTTGATTGAGATCTGCATCGGGGATTTCTTTGGTCATAGGGATATGTAAAAAGAATTTTCCTTTTTTCGCAACCAGTTTGGCGGTTCCGAATTTCCAGGTTCCATCCAAGAAATGCTCCATTCCCTTGATTTCAAAAGGGACCTTGATACGGCCTTCAAGGGTATTTAACGAAAGAGCTCCCTTTTTCAGCGAATAATCCCCGATTATAGACGAGATTATATTCCGGCTTTTTGAAACTGGCAAGGGTATCGGTGACACCGTTGGATTGCATGGATTTGTACTTGGCAACGACAGTTTTTACGACACTTTGTGCCATTTGAGAGCGAAGGCCGAATTCGGAGCGCAGGGTTCTGTATACTTGTTTATTCAAAGGGATTTGTTGAAACACTTTTTGCTTAAACGAGAACTGAGAAGTGTAATTCAAGGCTTTTTTAACGGTTTGGATTGCCGCAAGAAGCAGGGTTTTCTGCTCTTCTGTCGGAGAAATTTTGATTTTGGCGGTTGCCGTGATTTGCATATTTCCACCTCCTCAACACGAACCTATGTTCTGATTATAGTGTAAGGAGTAAGATTTATCCAGTATTTTTTTAGAAGAGGAGGGAAGGCGCATTCCTCTCCGACTTCCAGAAGTACGGAGTCTCCTGCGCCAGATGTGATGAACAACACTTCACTCGTTTTATTTGACGGTGTTTGTAATTTCTGCAACTATTGGGTCAATTTCATAATTCGTCGTGACAGGCACAGGCGCTTTCGGTTCGCTTCTTTGCAGTCCGAAACTGCTCAAGCTATGCTGGCCCAATTTTTTACCCATGCACAGATTCCAGACTCGATCGTTCTGATTGAAAAACAAAAGTGCTTTACGCAATCGACCGCAGTACTTCATATCTGCAAGAAGCTGGACGGACTTTGGAAGCTTTTATTTATTTTCATTCTCGTGCCGAAGCCTCTGAGGGATTGGGTGTATCGCTGGGTAGCCAAAAACCGGTACAAGTTTTGGGGACGGCGGGACAGCTGCATGAATCCAACCAAAGACGTCCGCGACCGTTTCTTGATCTGAACAGATGGAACGGACCCGGCTAAGCCAATAGGCAGTACCGTGTCCGTTGACAAATCATGCCGCAAAAAGGGTTGATGCAGCTATTTCTGCCAATTCTCCGGATCTTTCCGCCACGAAGCGAGCAGAGAGACTTCTTGTTCCGTGATATAGCCTTTTGCAACCGCAACTTCAAGCAGGTTGTCATACGAGGTGAGCGTCCGCAATGGAATCTCAGTCTCCTCAAAGGTACGGACCGCTTTTTCGAACCCATAGGTAAAAATCGCTGCTACCCCAACCACGATTGCTCCTGCGTCTTGCACGGCCTTAGCTGCTTTTACGGAGGAACCTCCAGTTGAAATCAAATCCTCAATGACGGCAACCCGCTGTCCGGGACGGATGATGCCCTCAATCATGTTTTCCTTGCCGTGGCCTTTTGCGCTGGAACGAATGTAAGCCATCGGCAGCGACAACTTTTGGGATACAAAAGCGGCATGCGGAATCCCCGCAGTTGCGGTACCGGCGACCACGTCGACCTGGCCCCATTCCCGGTTAATCAGGTCGGCAAACGATTCCGCGATCAGATCCCGCACTTGTGGATATGCCATCGTCAATCGATTGTCACAATAAATCGGGGATTTCATGCCCGACGTCCATGTAAACGGCTGCTGCGGACGCAGCGCGACCGCATTAATTTGCAGCAGCATATGCGCAATGGTTTGTGAGATTGTCATGAAAGCTCCCCCATCTCTTCAAGGATTCGTGTTACGGCCTCCCGTGGATCGGCCGCATGTGTAATCGGACGGCCGATCACGAGCTTGTGAGCACCGGCTCGCAGAGCATCGGCCGGGGTGAGAATCCGTTTTTGATCGTTTGCCGCTGCCCAAGCCGGACGAATGCCGGGCACTACAGTGACAAATTGATCTCCGCACGCCTCCCGAATTGCACGAAGCTCCCGGCCGGACGCCACCACCCCGTCAAGTCCGGCCTCTCGTGCAAGCTTTGCATAACGGATCACCGCATCCTCAATTGAACCCGGAATTCCGATTTGTTCGTTCATCATCTGTTGGTTGGTGCTCGTCAGTTGTGTTACAGCTATAACAAGCGGTGCAGGAATCCCCAGGGCCTGTGCTGTCTCAGCGGCCGCTTCTTTTGCCTTTTTCATCATTTCGAAACCGCCCGCCGCATGGACATTTATCATCGAGACACCCAGCGACGTTGCAGAACTTGCGGCACCTGCGACCGTATTCGGGATATCATGAAATTTCAAGTCCAGAAACACATGACATCCTTCGGAGTGCAAACGCTCGAGGACCAGCGGACCGGTTTTATAAAAAAGCTGCATTCCCACTTTATAAGACCGCACACCGTCTCCGAGTTGACCCACCAACCTCAGAGCGTCATCCAAACTGTCGTAATCCAGGGCCACATAGATCCGTTCAGCCAAGTTTCTTGATTCCAACATGCAACTCCTCCTTAGCGCAACCGCACAAATTCCCCAACCCGAGCACTTCCTACTTGGAACCCAGAAAAGCGTTTCCTTCCACTTGATTGGTATCGCGAACCGGACCCTCAGGGGTACCCGGGATCCCTGCCGTCTTTGTTTTCGTTTGCATCTCTACCATCCCGCCAAGCGGTTTGGTCGTGAACTTGATGGTACGCAGAACCTCAAGCATGGCTCGGGTTGTATCCAGCGAAGTAAGACACGGGATCCCATGCTCCACCGCTTCACGTCGAATTCGGAAGCCATCCCGCTGCGGTTCTTTCCCTTTGGTTAAGGTGTTGATCACCATGTGAGCCTGTCCCGCACGAATCAAATCCACCAGATTCGGAGAACCTTCCGACAGCTTCTTGACCGCTTCCACCGGGATTCCTTGTTCCTGCAGGAATCGAGCGGTTCCGCCCGTTGCCGTGATCTTAAAACCAAGCTCCGCATATCCCCGCAGGATGTCGAGCGCTTCTTGTTTGTCCTTATCCGCAACGGTTGCGATGATTGTACCTGACTCCGGGATTCGAATTCCCGCCGCCAACAAGCCCTTATACAGCGCCTTAGCAAACGTTCTTTCAGACCCCATCACTTCTCCGGTCGACTTCATTTCCGGCCCAAGCGTGACATCCACCCGGCGGAGTTTAGCGAACGAGAAGACCGGCACCTTGACCGATACTTCTGTTGGTTCCGGCCAGAGCCCATTTTCATATCCCATTTCGGTAAGGGTCTCACCCAAAATCGCCCGGGTAGCCACATCCACCATCGGAACCCCTGTCACCTTCGATAAAAATGGCACTGTGCGTGAGGAGCGCGGGTTTACTTCCAACACGTACACCTGACCGCCATGCACCACGTACTGGATGTTCAGCAATCCCTTAACTCGCAGGGCGCGAGCGATTCGGATCGTATACTCGACAATCTGTTCTTTTGTTTCATTGGTGATGGATTGGGTTGGGTAAACCGCAATCGAGTCACCCGAGTGTACTCCCGCTCTCTCGATATGCTCCATAATTCCGGGAATCAGGACCGTATCCCCGTCAGAAATCGCATCCACTTCAACCTCTTTGCCGATCAGGTAACGGTCGATCAGAACAGGATGCTCGTCACTGACTTTTACCGCATGATTCATGTAGTACAGCAGTTCTTCTTCATTGTAGACGATCTCCATCGCACGACCGCCCAACACGTAGGAGGGACGCACGACGCACGGATATCCAAGCTTGCGGCCGGCTTCAATCGCCTCTTCCACCGTAAACACCGTTTTTCCTGCAGGCCGTGGAATATCCAACTCGGTCAGAAGCTGATCAAACTTCTCTCTGTCCTCGGCGCGGTCGATGTCTTCCAAGGAGGTTCCAAGAATCTTGACTCCTCTTCTGGAAAGCGAAGCCGCCAGATTGATTGCTGTCTGGCCTCCAAACTGTACGATCACACCTTCCGGTTGTTCACGTTCAATCACATGCATGACATCTTCAACATGGAGAGGCTCAAAATACAGCCGGTCAGATGTATTAAAGTCGGTTGACACTGTTTCCGGATTGTTGTTAATGATGACCGATTCGTACCCGGCACCTTTAAGAGCCCATACAGCGTGAACAGAGCAGTAGTCGAATTCAATCCCCTGTCCGATACGGATCGGACCGCTGCCCAGCACCAACACTTTTTGCCGGTCGCTGTCCACAACTTCGTCTTCTTGTTCGTAAGCCGAATAGTAGTACGGAGTCTGCGCTTCAAACTCAGCCGCACATGTATCCACCATCTTGTAGACGGGGCGCAGTCCCGATGCGTTCCGTTGGGACCGGATTTCATCTTCAGGGATTCCCGTATAACGTGCAATCGTTTTGTCAGTAAGTCCAAGCTGCTTCCCCTGTTTCAGTGTCCGTTGGTCAAGCCCCTTTGCCGCATCCGTCCCTGCCAACGATTCACAGAACCGCACAATTCCCTCAATCTTGTTCAGGAAAAATGGGTCAATCTTAGTCAGGGCATGCAGTTTCTCCACCGTGTATCCGCGTTTGAACGATTCCGCCAGGAGGAATAACCGCTCGTCATCAGCTTGGACCAGACGCTTCTCAAGCTCATCTTGCGTAAGCTCCGCAGCTTCAGGCAGGTCGAGAGAATCCAATCCGATCTCAAGCGAACGCACTGCTTTCAGCAAGGACGCTTCAAATGATCGCTCAATGGCCATGACTTCACCGGTAGCTTTCATCTGAGTTCCCAATACCCGCTTGGCAGAGACGAACTTGTCAAACGGCCAGCGTGGAATTTTCGTGACAACATAATCGAGTGCCGGTTCAAAGCAAGCGGTGGTTTGTCCGGTTACGGGATTGATGATCTCCTCAAGGGTATAGCCAATAGCCACTTTCGCAGCCACTTTTGCAATCGGGTAACCGGTCGCTTTGGAAGCCAGTGCCGAACTGCGGCTGACCCGCGGATTTACTTCAATCACATAATATCGGAACGAATCGGGATCGAGAGCCAACTGAACGTTACAGCCCCCTTCAATGCCAAGTGCCCGAATGATTTTCAGTGATGCAGAGCGGAGCATCTGGTACTCCTGGTCAGACAGAGTCTGGCTCGGAGCCACTACTATCGAGTCGCCTGTATGAATACCGACCGGGTCAATGTTCTCCATGTTACAAATCACAATACAGTTGTCGTTCCGGTCACGCATCACTTCATATTCAATTTCCTTGTAACCCGCAATGGACCGCTCCACCAACACCTGTGTGATCGGCGATAGTGTCAATCCAAGTGTGATAATCTCCTTATACTCCTCCCAGTTGCTTGCAATACCGCCGCCCGTTCCGCCGAGTGTATAGGCCGGACGGACGATGATGGGAAATCCGATCTCATGCGCAAATTCTTGAGCTTCCTGCCACGTGGTTACAATGGCGCTTTCCGGAATGGGTTCGTTAAGCTCCTTCATCAACGACCGGAATTTCTCTCTGTCTTCCGCCTGCTGAATCGAGGACAGCTGAGTACCCAGCAGTTCGATCCCTTCTTTCGCCAGGATCCCTTTTTCGGCAAGTTGAACAGCCATATTGAGACCGGTCTGGCCGCCTAGAGTTGCCAATAGGCCATCAGGACGCTCCTGCCGGATAATCTGCGCCAGAAACTCCGGTGTTAACGGTTCAATATAAATGCGATCCGCTATATCAGGGTCAGTCATAATCGTAGCCGGATTTGAGTTGACCAGCACGACTTCCAGACCTTCTTCTTTCAGCGCTTGGCAAGCTTGTGTTCCGGCATAGTCGAACTCGGCTGCCTGGCCAATGACGATCGGGCCTGAACCGATTACAAGAATTTTTTTGAGATCTGTACGTTTCGGCATCCTAGTTCCTCCCCCCGACAAACGGAATTTCATAATGTTTCTCGATCATATCCATAAACCGGTCAAACAGATAATCAGAGTCATCGGGACCCGGTCGAGCTTCCGGGTGATACTGCACGGAAAAAGCGGGATGAATCTTATGCCTTACCCCTTCCACCGTTCCGTCGTTCTGATTGACATGAGTCAGCTCCAAATCGGTCCCTTCCAACGACTCTTTCGTCACTTGGTATTCATGATTCTGCGACGTAATGTAAACGCGGCCGTTTGTCAGGTCTTTGACCGGATGATTCGAGCCGTGGTGTCCGAATTTCAACTTCTGAGTCTTCGCTCCGCATGCAAGTGACAGCAGTTGATGTCCCATGCAGATCCCGAAAATCGGCACTTTGCCAAGCAGTTGTTTTACCGTATCCACGATATCCGGCAGGTCAGCCGGGTCCCCGGGTCCGTTTGACAGCATGATTCCGTGCGGATGCCAGTTCAGAATTTCTTCCGCCTTTGTATGAGCAGGAACAACAGTGAGATCGCATCCACGAGCCAACAGTGAGCGCAGGACTCCCTCTTTCATTCCAAAGTCCATCGCTACGATTCGCGGACCGTCTCCCGGACAACGGTATACGGAAGCAGTCGTCACTCTGGCCACTTGATCTCTGGGGAGTGATCCCTGCAGCGTCTCTTGAATCTTTTCCATCGGGGTATCCAATGTCGTAAGTACTGCCTTCATGGTTCCCCGTTGACGAATCCGTCGGACGAGAGAACGGGTGTCGACTCCGGAAATGCCGATGATCCCGTTACGCTCCAGATATTCCGCAATTCGCTCCATGTTCCGCCAGTTGCTCGGATAATCAGCCGATTCGCGCACAACAAACCCGAAGGCGTGGGGCTTCGATGATTCAACATCGTCTATGTTCACCCCGTAGTTGCCAATCAACGGGTAGGTCATTGTCACGATCTGTCCGTAGTAGGACGGATCCGTCAGGATTTCTTGGTAACCGGTCATCCCTGTGTTGAACACAATCTCGCCAAATGACTCACCCGTTGCTCCGAATCCCGTTCCTTCGTATACGGTTCCGTCTTCCAGTATCAATCTTGCTCGCATGCGGCTCACTCCTTCATTAGAAAAACTCGCTCGATCTTTTCCGTTTTCAACGCTTAAAGTCACTTTTATGGGCGACTATGTGTTATTCTTCCTTCACAAACCGTCAACACCGGCCATCCTTTCGCTTTCCAGCCGGCAAACGGGGTGTTTCGTCCTTTGGAAGCAAAGTCATTCGGATCAATGATTCGTTCTTCTTCCAAGTTCAGAACGGTCAGGTCCGCCACTCCGCCTTCTGCAACCCGGCCTCCCGGAAGATCAAATACTTCGGCAGGCGCGACGGCCATTTTGTGTACCAACTGTTGAAGTGTCATTTGTTGAGATTTCGCTACCAATTCGGTGTAGAGAAGCGGGAACACCGTTTCCAAGCCGACAAATCCGAATGGAGCCACTTGAAACGCCCGCTGTTTTTCTTCCACCGAGTGAGGTGCGTGGTCAGTTGCAATCATATCGATCGTTCCATCCAGCAAACCTTCCAGGCATGCCTTCCGGTCGTTCTCCGTACGCAGAGGCGGATTCACTTTCCAGTTGGCATCCGTACCGTCAATTCCCTCATCGGTCAAAAGCAGGTGATGCGGTGTAACCTCTGCGGTAACTCGAATCCCCCGCCGTTTGGCCCATCGAACGGCGTCTACCGCACTAGCGTCCGAGATGTGACAGACATGCAGATGAGCACCCGTCAGTTCGGCTAGCAAAGCATCGCGTGCAACATGAACCGATTCTGCAACTCCCGGAATGCCCGGCAGTCCCAACCTTTTCGAAACTTCGCCTTCGTTCATGCAGCCTTTGCCGGAGAGCGATTCGTCCTCGGCGTGAATCACAATTGGAAGTCCAAGCTCCTTGGCACGTTCCATTGCGGTTCGCATCATGCCCGCAACTTGAACTCCAACTCCATCATCGGTGAACCCGACGGCACCGGCTTCTTTTAAAGCCTGCATATCGGTCAACTCTTCACCGCGCCCACCACAGGTAATCGCGGCATAAGGAACCACCTTGCAATATCCGGTTTTCTCCGCTGTTTCGTAAATATAGTTCATCAATTCCGGCGTATCCAAAATCGGCTTGGTGTTCGGCATACAAGCAACGGTGGTGAATCCGCCTTTCGCAGCCGCCCGTGTGCCTGTCTCAATCGTTTCTTTATATTCAAGACCGGGGTCGCGGAGATGAACATGCATATCAATAAATCCTGGCACGATCACGCCTCCGCCAAGATCAACAACTTCATGTCCGGTTGTATCGAGTTGTTCTGCAATTTTTTGAATGGTTTTTCCTTCAATGAGAATCTCACGCGGAAGCAATTCTCCCGTCTCAAGTTCCAACAGCTTGCCGTTCTTCAGTAGGATACCCATTTTTTCCACCTCCACATTTACTATCCGATCATCGTGTCCTGAACATCACGTTTCGTTACCAAAGAAATCCCTTTGCCAACCGCTTGCGCCAGGAGTGCCATCCGAAGGTACACTCCATTTTCTGCTTGCCGGAAGTAAGCGGCACGCGGATCTTCGTCACAATCGGGTGTAATTTCACCCGCCCGCGGCAGCGGATGCATAACGATGCTTGTTTTTTTCATGCGGTCAAGCAAAGCACGGTCCACAATATAACGGCCGGCCGCTTTCTCGTATTCTTCCTGTGACGGGAAGCGCTCTTTTTGTACCCGGGTTTGATACAGCACATCCACACGTTCCGCCACATGCCGGAGATCCGATTCTTCATGGTAGCGAATCCCTTTTTCATCCAGATAATCCTTGACTGTTTGAGGAATCGGGGTATTCTCCGGAGCCGTAAACCAGATGGTTACATCTCGAAAATTGGCCAAGACATACGCCAGAGAGTGAACCGTTCTTCCGTAAGTCAGATCACCGACCATCGCAATCGAAATTCCGTCAATGGAACCGAGCTCTTTTTGAATCGTATATAGGTCCAGCAACGCTTGTGTCGGGTGTTCACCCGCCCCGTCACCCGCGTTCAAAATCGGAACACCGGAAACCTTCGCGGCCCGGGCCGCCGCCCCGATCTCGTTGTGGCGCATAACGATCACATCTGCATAAGAAGAAATCACCCGGATCGAATCCTCCAGTGTTTCTCCTTTAATTGCGGAGGAGAATTGTGATGCGTTCTCAGTTGAAATCACATGGCCGCCCAGTCGCGTCATCGCCGATTCGAAAGAAAACCGGGTTCTTGTGCTCGGTTCGAAGAACAGGGAGGCCATAACTTTTCCGGTCAGCAAATGGCTGCCTCCGCTGCGGGCTACCTGTTCCATTCCCTGAGCCGCTCCCAAGATTGCCTCCAGTTGTTCCCGATTAAACTGTTTAGCCCCCAATACATGACGTTCCATCACGGAGTCCTCCTTTTAATTCCTCTACTCAGGATTCCACAGAATCACTTAAAAAATGGATGATCATAAAAATGGCTCCTCCCGAAAGGAAGGAACCAGTGCATACGAAAGGCAGGGTGTGGCTTGCACACCACATGCTTAAGTATCCTCATGGCACCTTACCTGTCTCACGGGACCGGTTTAAAGGCACTTCAGTTTTGGATCTTATTCCGTTTGTTCTTCTTTCAGATCCGGCAGGACAGATTCAGAACGATGCCAACGAATGTGGCAAGCGCCATGCTTTCGATTGAGATTTGGCCGAGATGGAGAACCATCCCTCCAACCCCTACGACCATGATTACGCTTGATAGGATCAGATTGCGCTTGTTGCTGTAGTCTATCCCCGACTCCACCAGCATCCGCAGACCTGCAGACGCGATGATGCCAAACAGCAGAATGGAAATCCCGCCCATGACCGCCACCGGAGGCAGTAAACGATCCAGCCAGCGGACTCCGAATTTGGAAACAATCGCAGCCACGATGATATATACAATTCCTGATACAAAAGCGCCAAACAAAGCTGCGCCGGGTCCTTCGGCCTTGGAGACAGCGATAATAGGGGCGATGAACGCAAAGGACGAACCGAGATATCCGGGAATTTGTCCCTTTGTCAGGAAGATATAAAGCAAAGTCCCGATACCGCTTGTCAGCAGCGCCACAGCAGGATTCAGTCCGGTCAAGAAAGGAACCAAAACTGTCGCTCCGAACATGGCAAACAGGTGCTGCAGGGAAAGTGGAAGCGCCTGTGCAACCGGCAGTTTCTCATGAACGTCAATTACTCTTTGTCGAGACATCTGTTCTCCTCCTAAGTGAGTTCCATAAGAACGACTTTGTCCTCACCTTCGATTTCTTTCACGTGAACCGCAACCACTTCACTCTGCGAAGTAGGCACGTTCTTTCCCACGTAATCAGGTCGAATAGGAAGCTCCCGGTGCCCCCGGTCGATCAGAACCGCTAATTGAATCAGTTTCGGACGGCCAAGGTCGATCAGCGCGTCCAGTGCAGCCCGGACCGTTCGCCCGGTGTACAAAACGTCATCCACTAACACCACTTTTTTATCTTTGATCGAGACCGGCAGTTCATGACCTTGAATTTGAGGCTGTTCCCCCTTTTCGTTCAGGTCATCGCGATACAAAGTAATGTCAATCGACCCTACAGGGATCTGCAAGCCTTCAATCGAGCTGATTCGTTCAGCCAATCTCTCGGCCAGGTGAATCCCGCGGGTCTTGATCCCGACCAGAACAATATCTTCAATTCCTTTGTTTTTCTCAACAATCTCATGCGCTATTCGCGTTAATGCCCGGCGAATGGCCTGCTCGTCCAGAAGCTGTGTCTTAAAAGCAATTCCCATACTTTTGAATCACTCCTTTCCGAACAGTGTTAGCTTTCAGAAGT
The DNA here is from genome assembly GCF_042652925.1 of Effusibacillus consociatus. Taxonomy (NCBI): domain Bacteria; kingdom Bacillati; phylum Bacillota; class Bacilli; order Caryophanales; family Alicyclobacillaceae; genus Effusibacillus; species Effusibacillus consociatus. Next base: position 2,194 of record NZ_JBHSHC010000105.1, on the reverse strand, counting down.
TCCGGTATCCGGAAAGCAAAAAAGCTTCTTGCCCGCAGGTAAGAAGCTCTCGTCAAATCGCCGCTTTGTTGGCGTGGTTTGATACGTGTGCCCAGACCGGTTCGCAAACCGATCTGTATTCTTGGCACACTTGTCCGCTCTCCTTACCGACCTCACGGGATCAGTTTAAAGGAACTCATTTGTCCTCAAAATGGTATCAGAAACTTGATATTCAGTCAAGGTGTTGTACACGCAATCATCAGTCCGTCTTATGACGAAGTTCTTCAATCAAACGTACCATGTCTGCAGGAATATGACTGCTGAATTCGATGTATTCTCCGGTAGACGGGTGGTTAAACCCGAGTACCTGGGCATGCAATGCTTGCCCGTCGATATCCAAGGTTCTTTTGGGGCCATATACAGGGTCTCCCGCCAGCGGATGGCCGATAAAATCCATGTGAACCCGTATCTGGTGAGTGCGGCCGGTTTCCAACTTGCATTCCAGCAGCGTATACTGTTTAAACCTTTCCAACACTGCAAAATGAGTGACCGCATGACGACCGCCGCTTTTCACCACAGCCATTTTCAAACGGTGAACCGGATGGCGACCGATAGGAGCATCCACTGTCCCTAACTCGTGGTTGACCACCCCGTGTACAATTGCAATATATTTGCGGGTCACAGTATGAGCTCTTAACTGCTCTGCCAAGCTTTGATGGGCTTTGTCGTTCTTTGCCGCCATGAGCAAACCGGAAGTATCTTTGTCAATGCGATGGACGATTCCGGGACGGAGTACCCCATTAATCCCGGACAGATCTTTACAATGATAGAGCAGTGCGTTCACGAGCGTTCCCTTCATATGTCCGGCCGCCGGATGCACAACCATGCCCCGCGGTTTATTGACCACGACAACGTCGCTGTCTTCATAAACGATGTCCAGCGGAATGTTTTCCGGTTCCACTTCTGACGGTTCCGGTTCCGGAAGTGTCAAAATCACTTCATCCCCGACCCGCAGCTTATAGTTCGATTTCACCTGCTTGTTATGTACCAACACCGCTCCATCTTCTATCAGAGTTTGGATTTGGGATCGCGACAAGTCGGCTACACGTTCCGCCAAAAATCGGTCAATCCGTTCTCCCGCATCTTCATCATGGATTCGAAAACTTTCCGTTTCCGCAAAATCCTGTTCTTCCATTTCCTGTGGAACCAGGTCGCTCATGCCTTGCTCACCTGCTCACGTCGATAGTCTCTCCATGTGTCCAACAAAATCAATCCGACAGCAATTACGATTGCTGAGTCGGCAACATTAAAGATCGGATAGTTGATAATCCGAATATCAACAAAATCAACCACTTCCCCGTACAGCACCCGGTCGATCAGGTTTCCGATTGCGCCGCCCATTAAAAGGGGAAGCGCGACACGAACCAATCCGCTTTTTACCCGGCGGGCGTAATAGGCAACTCCAATAATCACCGCAATGGTAATCACAACAAACAGCTCACGATGTCCCGCCAGAATTCCCCATGCGGCACCCGGATTTCGGTGGGAAGTGATACGAAGGAAGTCTCCCAATACCTGAAAAGATTCCCCTTCTGTCATATAAGTTTTCACAAGATATTTCGTCAGTTGATCAAGCGCTACCACTATTGCAGCGATTCCGTACAGCATATTGTCACCCTCTTACTTAACCTTTACTCGTACCATTCCAAGCGTGCCAATTGTAGCATAACTTGGAGAATGGTGACAACTTTAGAAGTGTCACGTAAAAAAGTGATTGCTCCAGGTCTAAACTATAACTGAGCGGGAAACCATCCCTTTAAAAATTCGAAACGTGGAAAGCGGAGACGTCGTATTAAAAAGGAGTCGGAGATAGTGAGATTTACAATTGCTTTTTTGCTTATGATTCTGGTTCTAACAGGATGTTCCGAACAAAAAGATGCTATCAACAATGTCACACCAGCCGAAAAAACTGAGACCACATCCGCTAGTTTGAACCTTAAACGGATTCGTTTTTTTAACCCTTCAGTAGGATGGGGAGTGAATGACAACGGTCACATTTTGCGAACAGAACATGGCGGTAAAGAGTGGAAAAATGTTACGCCAAAGGAAGTTGAAAAAGGGGAAGGATCATACACATATTTCGTCCCTACCCTGAAAATATCCGAGGCAGGGAGTACCTCTAAAGGCAATAGGAAACTAAACCCAGTGAAGCTAT
>NZ_JBHSHC010000104.1:0-4091 GCF_042652925.1 Effusibacillus consociatus | reverse complement strand
ACCAGTTTTCTGCTCAGGTGTATTTTTATTTTTTAGACAAATTCAAGGCTTTTTGAACAGACTCTATTATCTTGCTTTTCGAATTTCTCAATTGTTACTTCACAAATTATTGTATCTCCCGTAAATACTGGTCTTAAAAACTCAAAATTCATAGTACGAGCGAGTACGTTGTTATCGCCCCCTACTTTTGTTGGCAATGCAGCAGTTAGTAACCCCTGAATTACCAGTCTTCCCTGTCCATCTGGGGTAACATGATGAGACCCCTCATCACCAGAAACCTTTGTAAAATTCAACGTCTTCTACCGTGAAAGTCCGTTCAAACTTAATACTATCTCCTACTTTTAACGGCATATTTATCTCCTCCTCGCTTGTTTTAAAATAATTGTACCATTTTGTTCCACAATTCTGCCCTAAGGCCAAGCGTTTAGTGATAATTCCTCGAGATTACGAATCATGTTACACCTCTATAAATAATTATACATTATTGTGTATAAAAATACACAAGTCTCTCATAAGGCACAACGGACTAATCAGCATACATAAAACGGGCAAATGTGACTTCAGTCCAAACGGTCCATCCATAAACGGACTTTCGAGTGCTTATTGATTGATTTTCAACCGTTTATAGTGAAAAAGGAGACAAATAACGTCTGGAAAATCCGCTATTGCAACCGCCCGTTCCTCCGATTCTACGTTAATTGGACCGTTGTAAGAAAAAAAGCACCCTTTCGGGTGCTAACAAATTTCATCTGTTACGCCTGCTCCAATCCCTCATACATCGGGAACTTTTCGCACAAAGCCCGAACACGGCGCATCGCTTCGTTCAAGCTCGGCTGGTCCTTGCCATTCCGCAAGGTGAGGTTGATGATGTCAGCGATTTCCACCATTGCTTCCTGGTCGAATCCGCGTGAGGTTGCAGCCGGCGTACCAATCCGGATACCGCTGGTGACAAACGGGCTTTGCGGGTCAAACGGAATCGCATTTTTGTTGACGGTGATGCCGATCTCATCCAACAGATGCTCAGCTTCTTTCCCTGTCAAACCAATGTTCCGCAAGTCGATCAGGATCAGATGGTTATCGGTGCCGCCGGACACGAGGTTCAATCCACGATCGGTCAACGCCTTGGCCAACGCTTGTGCATTATCGATTACCGCTTGCGAGTATTGGGCAAACTCAGGACGCAATACTTCCCCGAAGGCAACCGCTTTTGCAGCAATCACATGCATTAAAGGACCGCCTTGAATCCCAGGGAAAATGGCCTTGTCGATTTCCTTCGCATACTTCTCTTTGCAAAGGATCAATCCGCCGCGCGGACCGCGCAATGTTTTGTGAGTCGTTGAAGTCACAAAGTCCGAATACGGAACCGGACTTGGATGATGCCCTGTTGCAATAAGACCTGCGATGTGAGCCATGTCGACCATCAAGTATGCGCCCACAGAATCAGCAATTTCGCGAAGTACAGGGAAATCGATCACGCGCGGATAAGCAGACGCACCTGCTACGATCATCTTCGGCTTGTGTTCTTCCGCCAAACGACGAACGACGTCATAATCGATTCGATGTGTATTTTCATCGACTCCGTAAGGAACGAAATTGTAGTACTGACCGGAAATGTTAACCGGACTTCCGTGAGTCAAATGTCCGCCATGAGCCAGGTTCATGCCAAGCACTGTATCGCCAGGCTTCAGGAACGCAAAGTAAACAGCCGTGTTCGCTTGGGCACCGGAATGTGCCTGCACGTTCGCGTGTTCCGCTCCAAAAATTCGCTTCACGCGGTCGCGTGCCAGATTCTCAACAATGTCTACGTACTCGCATCCGCCGTAGTAGCGCTTGCCCGGATACCCTTCCGCATATTTGTTGGTCAACACGGTTCCCATTGCTTCCATTACTGCTCGGCTAACAAAGTTTTCGGAAGCGATCAACTCAATTTTGCTGCGTTGACGGCCCAGTTCCTTGTCAATCGCCTCTGCCACTTCTTTGTCAATCAGTCTGAGATGTTTCATGGTTTTCTCTCCCCTTAAAACATGATGTTTTATCCCGCTCGCTTCCTTGCCGGGTCCCCATCCTCAAGGCACGACTTGGCACTTTCAGTGCCATAGCGTGACCTAGTACTCTTGAGTGAAAGTACTCGGAATAGGCTTCGAAGATTCGCGTCACTCTGATGGGTGACGTGGGCAACGCTCTTAGCGGGGCAACCTTTAAAGTATGTAAACAGCTCTCGCGCCGCCGATCAGTTTCGGACGGGTTACAGCCATGGTTACATGCGCTTGTCCGATTGATTTAATGCTCGGACGAACCGGAACCGCAACCGGCCGCAAATGCATGCCGATAAACGTGTCCCCAATATCAATCCCCGCATGAGCCTGAATTCGTTCCGCCAGTACCGGCTGTTTCAGGCTTCGAAACGCAGTGGAAGCGACCGCTCCTCCCGCTTGCGGGACGGGAACCGCTGTTACTTCCTCGAGTCCAAACGTTTTTAACGTGTCGCGTTCCACAACCAAAGCACGGTTTAAGTGCTCACAGCATTGAAAAGCGACATGAAATCCATATTGGTCACGAGCGGCCAACACAGCCTCCACGATCGCGGCTGCAGCCTCCGAAGAACCGGCCGAGCCGATTTTTTCCCCGATCACTTCCGAACTGGAAGCACCGATCACCAAAATATGCTCAGCGGAGAGTTGAGCCTTCTGCTGCAGTTCCTCAATCACCTGCCGAGTGGCTTGTGTGATTCCGGGCAGATCTAACATCCGCGGACTCCCTCTTCTTGCCCATACTTTTCTTCAATCAGTCGGATCTTATCCAACCGCTGTTCATGCCGGCCGCCGGCAAATTCGGTCGTCAGCCAGATGCGGACAATCTCTTCGGCCAATCCGGGTCCGATCACACGGGCACCCATTGCCAAAACGTTCGTATCATTATGCTCACGGGTCGCTTTCGCAGAAAAACAGTCATGAACCACCGCACAGCGAACACCGGGAACCTTGTTGGCCACAATCGACATGCCAAGCCCCGTACCGCAAATCAGAATGCCTCGATCAAAATCGCCCTTGGCTACGCCTTCAGCGACTTTGATACCGTAATCGGGATAGTCGACCGATTGCTCGCTGTCTGTCCCGAAGTCATGAACTTCCATATTCAGTTCTTTCAATACGTTTTTCATCTGTTCTTTCAAGGCGTAACCGCCATGATCCGCAGCAATTGCTACCCGCATCAACATCGCCCCCTAGTGCTCATTCTACCCTTGCTTCATCATTTCCACAAGTTTGCTGACCGCCCGTTCAATCTGCTGCGCCGCGTCCTCGTACACGCTTTGATTTCCGCCAAAAGGATCGGAAATATCGTGATCGGAGTCACCCACAAATTCTTTCAGTGTAAACATTTTATCGAGGTATTGGGGAAAGCGATCGCCAAGCAAAATTTTGTGGGACGAGGTCATCGTCAGAATCAAATCCGCCCATTGCCCAAGCTCCTCGGTAAACATCTGAGAACGATGCTTGTCCCCTTGAATTTGACGCTGCCGCAAGGCTTCCAGCGCCCCATGGGAGGCCGGACTCCCGTCAACTGCCGCCACCCCGGCCGAACGGACTTCGATGTTCGAGACTCCCTGTTCTTCCAGTTTCCTTCGAAATAAGGCTTCCGCCATCGGACTTCTGCATGTATTGCCTGTACACACAAAGAGAACACGATACATCCGAACACCCCCTGGCTGCTCGCAGACTTTATCGAATCCAGTATAATGCAGTCCCGTTCTTAGTGCAAAAAATGCCCTTAAAACACAAAAAGTACTTGATCATCGATCAAATACTTTGCCCAGGCGTACGGCTTATTCTATCTATGTGCTCCCTCATGGGTCCCCATGTTTACGCCAGTCACACATAGTACAACTAAATTCATGGTACACCTTTCTCGCGAAATTTTCAATCTGGAATTAATGTGCTTCAAATCACCTCTCATTTATTATGTTGAACACTCCCTCCACCTGCGGTAAAAATTCGAGTTCAGTGATAACGTATTTTCAAGGTCTACCCTGAAAATATCCGAGGCAGGGAGTACCTCTAAAGGCAATAGGAAACTAAACCCAGTGAAGCTAT
>NZ_JBHSHC010000103.1:0-972 GCF_042652925.1 Effusibacillus consociatus | reverse complement strand
GAAACGGTTTTGGAAAATCGGCCGGTACTGTTTACGTTTGACGGGAAGAAGTCGCATCGGCGGTTTTTGTAAGAGTAAGTGATAGTAGCTCGGAATTAGAGAGATGAATCCGAGTCTGGACAAGGGGTGAATGGGTCAAAAATCGCCTATTTTGTTAACCTTGAAAGCCATTTTCAAAAAATGGGCATGCCAAATAACCCGACAATATCGGGTTTTCAAAAAATATGGAAAAGGCCTGTGACTATGCAGCTAATTGGCTTGCAAACCATTCGTCCAGTGAAGGAAGGTTCGCTTTTCTTGCTTCTTCCAACCATGCGTCGGCATGCTGGCACATGGCAATCAAGTAGACTCGAATGTTCCAGTGACGGGAACTGTGACCTTCAGAGGCTGCGAGTTTGTAATCCACCTTTTGACGCTTGATGCACCGCTCCACTCCAGTCCGCAGGGCATATCGCTGTTTCCATTCTTTGCTGTCGCGTCTGACGCGAGGAAACAGACGAGGAAACAGACGAGGAAACAGACGAGGAAACAGACGAGGATTATCCGAAGTGGATGTGTAGAATGTCCTTCCGTACTCGGAAGGTGAACACGGATGAGGGCATTCCCATTTGCCTACTTTGGCGGGACAGCGCCATTTGACGCGTTGACGGCCGGGACATTTGCCCCAACCGATCATCTTCCGGCCAATCGGGCACACGGGAACACCATCTGGATCGATTTCCATATCGTTGTATACCAATTTGCCGGAACGCCTGAGGTTCAGATCGATGATGGCGGAGACATCATCGTGTTCCAGCAGGGTATAGATCGGGAGGGCGTCGTGGGCCGAGTCCAAGATCGCCTCTCCCACTTTCCAATCCGGAAACCAGTGACGAAGTTCGCGGTAACCGCAAATCCAGGAAACGGAGTCATGCCGGCTGGCGCGAAACAGTCGCGGATAGACCGGCAGATCGTAGGGACTGTCCGCAGCAC
>NZ_JBHSHC010000102.1:0-2298 GCF_042652925.1 Effusibacillus consociatus | reverse complement strand
CTTTTTGTTCTGCGATTTCTTTTAATTTGGATAACGACCAATGGGTGAAAGGCAGTCCGAGGGTTTTCGGCGGAATTTGAGCAAGTTCTACAATGTCCGCTCGCTGCTCCTCTGTAAAGGTACGGGGACGCCCGCCGCCATATTGGGGTTTCAGGGCATCCAATCCCTTTTCGTTAAATAAGCGAATGATGTGGCGAATATGCTCTTTGGACATATGGTAGAGTTCCGAAATTTCCGGAACCTTCATTTTTTGAGCGGATGCGAGAACAACGAGTGCCCGGCGAACTTCCACAGAATCTGCCCCTTTACGTGCGATCCGATGAAGTTTGTTACCTTCTTCATTGGTTATATCCCGAACATACATGGCCATGTACGATCACCTCATGATGATCTTCGACCCTCAAGTGGATAATCCTTCCTTTTTGTCAAACTACGTTTGCTGAAGGGGCACTAGTGTGTCGTTTCCTTAATAGGCTTCCTTTTATTTTGCGGCAGACTCTAGTCCGTACTTCCAACGAAAGGGAACTGGATTTTTGTTAATTTCCTTAAGGTACTGTTCAATTCTTTCTTTCAGTTCTTCTTTGGACTGTACCCGGAGATGACGCAGGAAACTCCTTGTCATTTTAGAGAAAAAGGATTCGATCACATTGAGCCACGACCCATGTTTTGGAGTAAAAACAAACTCAAAGCGGTTTGGAACGGTCTCTAAATAAGCCCTTGTTTCTTTCGAAGTGTGGGCAGAATGATTGTCCAATATGATTTGGATTCGAAGGCCAGGAGCATATTTGTTATCAAGCATTTTTAAGAAATCGATGAACTCTTTGCTGCGATGTCGATCCACAACGGAGCCCATGACTTCTCCAGTCAGAAGATCCATCCCGGCCATCAAGCTGAGTGTCCCATGTCGAACATATTCGTAATCACGGCTGAAGGTTGGATGTTGTCCCGGAACCGGCGGCAGGTCGGGGGATTTTGTTCCGATAGCCTGAATCCCCGGCTTTTCGTCATAAGAAAGCATGACATCGCAGAGCGGAACAAAATCATTATTTTCCAACTTCCACTCGACTTGCTGATAGACGTGGAGTACCTGCACCATTTTCGCATCAAAGTCGGGATCACGGCGTTCCACGTAGTAAGTAACTTTATGAGGCTGAACATGCTGTGCTTTCAGCAATTTCGAAATCGTACCACCGGAAATGCGCGATGCGCTTGGATGACCTTCCTCCTCAGCGTGCTTCCGAATATACTCTGCAAGAAACCGAACCGTCCAAAGTTCGTAAGAAAAGCCCAGGTCTTTGGGTTTCTGGCAGGCTAATGAAAGAATCCAAGTTTTGGCCTCTGGTGTCAACCGTGGAGGCTTGCCCGAACGCTTCAAGTCATCTAACGCAACATGAATGCCAAATTCTTTCGCCTTTTGCAGGCATCGTGTCACTGCAGGAACGCTGATCTTCAGTTCTTTGGCAATCGTCGTTGAACCGAGACCAGTAGCATGTAATAGAAGGATATTGGCTCGTTCCACGCGGCGTACTTGTTCCGTCCTCGATTGGCTGATCTGCCGAAGGTACGATCGATTCTCTTCAGTAATCTCAACTTCAATTTCACGTGTTCTTCCCATAGTATCCGCCCCGTTCATGATTCTTTAATTTCAGGATACCATAAAACACTATTTTACGTAACTATATTTAGGAAACGAACTACTAGTCACAGTGGTTCAGAAACAGAAAACAATAACTCGTCCAGTTCAGCTAATTCGATTCCACCTGCTACACCAATTTACGGTAAAATATCCTCTTCATCGGATACAGATTGGTTTACTTTTACTGTTAATGCAAAATCAAATGGAAAATTAAACGTATTCATGGATCCCGCGGACAACAAAGACTACGAATTAGAACTTTATGATGACACAGGTACCTACTTAGGCGGATCCTATGGTGGTACAGGGGCCAATGAGCTAATCAGTCAGGAATGAATATTTCGGCGCGGCAGAGCCGCTAGGTTAATGAATGAGAGCCACCATGTTAATGAAATAGAGCCAATATGTTAATGGGGAGAGCCACCCCGATATGAGGCGGCTCTTGGAATGTAATGTTACGCCTGAAGCCCTTTTTTCTTTCGCATGGAATCTTCCCCATCAATGAGTATGTGATGTGAATTATGCACAATACGATCAAGGATTGCGTCAGCCATGGTATGTTTGTTGATTTTCTCGTGCCATCCCTCCGGTGGAACTGGGAGATGAAGATTGTTGAGGCGTTTTGATGGCGGGCTTCGATGATTTCTAGCAGGTCGCGGGAT
>NZ_JBHSHC010000101.1:0-23609 GCF_042652925.1 Effusibacillus consociatus | reverse complement strand
TTTAAAAGAGCAACTCCAGCCTGGTTTTATGTGAACCAAATTGGCAGCTGCTCTTACTATACAAGGAGGTACAAAGATGAAATTAAATTTTAGAAGTCTTACAACTCAAGTTGTCGTCGCAATCATCTTAGGTATTTTATTTGGCCAGTTTTTTCCGAAATATGCAACTGAATTGAAAGTTCTGGCAGACATTTTCATTAAGTTAATCAAGATGGTGATTCCGCCGATTATCTTCCTCACTGTGGTGCACGGCATTGCAAGCATGGGCGACATGAAGAAGCTCGGACGGGTTGGCGGCAAAGCGCTGCTTTACTTTGAAATTGTAACGACTTTCGCATTGGCGATCGGCATTTTCGTTGCAAACTTTATCAAGCCTGGTGAGGGTGTAAACGCTACCGAAGCGAAAGCGAGTCAAGTCGCCCAATACACAAAACAAGCCGCAGAGTCAAGTCATGGTGTGATGGGCTTCATCCAGAGCATCATTCCGGATAACTTCCTCGGTGCGTTGACAAAAGGCGAGCTTCTCCCGGTGCTGTTCGTAGCCGTTATGTTTGGTGTTGCCTTGGCAAGTATGGGTGATCGTTCCAAGCCGGTGCTCAATCTGTTTGAAAGAATCACGGAAGCGATCTTCAAAATGGTCGACATGATCATGAAGGTTTCACCGATCGCAGCATTTGGTGCCATGTCTTATACAATTGGCAAGTTCGGCATCGGTTCCTTGTTCTTCCTGGGTAAGTTAATGGGTTCAGTTTACATCACAATGGCTCTGTTTATCTTCCTGGTACTTGGTGCAATCGCAAGAATGTACGGATTCTCAATCCTAAAGTTTATCGCTTACATTAAGGAAGAAATCTTCCTTGTAGTAGGTACTTCTTCATCCGAGTCTGCGCTGCCCAGAATGATGGACAAATTGCAAAAATACGGCTGTTCCAAGTCTACGGTAGGTCTTGTACTTCCAACCGGATATTCGTTTAACCTGGACGGTACTTCAATCTATCTGTCGATGGCTGCACTGTTCATCGCACAAGCCTATGGTATCGATTTGTCAATCGGACAACAGTTGACACTCCTGGGTGTCTTGATGATTACATCGAAAGGTGCAGCAGGGGTAACCGGATCCGGATTCGTTACACTCGCCGCTACTCTTGCAGCATTCCCGATGGTTCCGGTCGAAGGAATGGCGCTGTTGTTAGGCGTTGACCGCTTCATGTCGGAAGCTCGTGCAATTACGAATTTGATTGGTAACGGTGTTGCGACTGTGGTTGTCGCCAAATCGGAAAAAGAGTTTGGTGTGGAAGCAGAAAGCTCTTCTGAAGCAGCTTCTGGAGAGACGAGTTCCTTAAAGACAAAAGAGATCACTGTATAAGTTCGACGAATACTTGATTTAACACGCCTCTTCCTTTGATGGAAGGGGCATTTTTTCTATATGCCGAGACCAAAAAGACCAAAAAGAATTATATGGCCAAATTATTTAAACTTTTAAAATTGTTTTGTAAAGTCTTGTTGAGACATTTTAAACAATTAAGAGTTTATAAGGGGGCAATGTGAAATGAAATTTCCGAAGTCGATGAAAGCGCTTTCTATGCTTGTCTTGTCGAGCGCTTTGCTTGCAACTGCAGGATGCGGAAGCAGCAAGCCGTCTAGTAGTGGGGGAGAGCAATATTCAAAAGAAAAACCCCTCGTAATCAAATTCTCGCACGTTACAACCGCTGACAGCCCGAAAGGGAAAGCGGCAGATAAGTTTAAAGAGCTGATGGAACAAAAAACCGGAGGTAAGGTGAAGGTGGAAACCTACCCTTCTTCACAGTTGTACGGCGATAAAGATGAATTGGAGAACCTTCAATTAGGCAACGTGCAAATTATCGCTCCTTCCGTTACCAAACTTGTAGGTTTAAATCCACAGTTCCAGATTGTTGACATGCCGTTCCTCTTCAAAAACCGGGAGGCGGTAATCAAGTTCTGGGACGGGGAACTCGGTAATAAGCTGATGAACTCGCTCGACAGCAAAAATATTAAAGGAATTGCAATGTGGGAAAACGGTTTCAAACATTTCACTTCCAACAAACCGATTGCAAAACCGGAAGACTTTAAAGGCCAGAAATTCCGTACACAAGCCGGCAAAGTGCTGGAAGCTCAGTTCAAGGCGCTTGGGGCGGGAGCGGCAACCATTCCATTCGGTGAAACCTACACAGCCCTTCAACAGAAAACGGTCGACGGTCAGGAAAACACATTTAACAACATGGACACTCAAAAATATGCTGAAGTTCAAAAGTATCTTCTTACTTCCGAACATGGCCGCCTTGACTATGTAGTGTTGGTAAACAAGCAATGGTATGACAAGCTTCCGCAGGACATTAAAACCGCATTTGACGCGGCTATGAAAGAAGCAACCGAATTTGAGCGTAAGCTTGCAGTAGAATTGGATAAAAAATCATTCGAGAACCTGAAGAACAGCAAGAAACTTGAAATTATCAACCTGACTCCTGAAGCGCGTGAAAAGTTTGTAAAGCAGATGGAATCTGTTTACAACGAGTTTGAAAAGGTTGTCGGCAAAGACTTGATTGACGGTGTTAAAAAGCTCTAACCATCAAGATTGATTCAGAAATGGGAGGCACTTTTCCCAAGCGGAAGAGTGCCTTTTTCAAACAGATGCAAGGGGGTAAGCAGCAATCATGGCTGGATGGCGTGAGCGGTATGCCAGATTTGAAGATTATCTGTCAGGTACTTTGATAGTTGTCGGCTTAGGGCTGATTTTTTACGGGGTTGTGATGCGTTATGTGATTAACAATCCGCAGGCATGGGTGGAGGAGATCTCAAAATATCTTGTGGTCTGGGGAACTCTTACTGGAGCTGCAGTAGCACTGCGTGAAGGTCATCATATTCAGGTGGATATTCTGTATGATCGTGTTCCTCCTCTTGTAAAGCGAATTTTTAACATTTTCTCGAACTTATTGGGAATTCTGTTTTGTGCGTTGTTTATCGTATTTGGAAGTAATTTGTTAAATATGTATATCCAATTGGATCAGAGATCGACAGATGTAGGAATTCCACTCTGGATCGTTTACTTGGTGCTTCCGATCAGCGGTTTGATGCTGGCATTCCGCTTCGTGGAAAAATTGGCAGCAAACCTGAAAGGGGAGGTGAAGTAGGATGGAATGGATGGTATTTATAATTTTCTTCCTGCTTCTCTTCCTGCGGGTTCCCGTCGCAATTTCGCTGGTGATATCCGCCGGGGTGGCTTTGCTTGACAGCGGATACAATTTGAATACGCTTCCCCAGAAGATGTTTGCTTCCTTGGATGCACCGACTTTGATGGCAATCCCGGGATTTGTTCTGGCAGGCGTGCTTATGTCCCGCGGAGGGATTTCGAAGGCATTGATTGACGCGCTGCGGGCATGGATCGGCCATTTTGCAGGAGGTTTATCAGTTGTAACCATTTTGGCATGCGCCGTTTTTGCTGCTATCTCGGGTTCCAGTCCGGCAACGGCAGCTGCGATTGGAGCCATTATGATTCCCGGGATGATTGAAGCCGGGTATAGTAAGCGTTATGCAATGGGACTGGTTGCAGCTTCCGGGACCTTAGGGATATTGATACCTCCTTCGATTCCTCTCATTGTATACGGTACTGTAGCAGAGATCTCGATTGGTAAACTGTTTATGGCGGGTGTATTGCCGGGCTTGTTCTTGACAGGAGTACTCGTCTTCGTTGCAATTACCTACGCGAAGATTAAAAACTTCGGACGTTTACCTAAAGCAAGCTGGAATGAGCGGTTTGTTCTAAGCTTTAAGGCGATTCCGGCAGCTTTTATGCCTATTCTGATTCTCGGTACAATCTATTTGGGTGTCGCGACACCTACCGAAGCTTCCGTAATTTCCTGTTTCTATTCCTTGATCGTAGCGGTATTTGTTTATAAACAAATCAAACTGCGCGATACCAGGGAGATTCTGAAGGAAACGGTGAATACAAGCTCCATGATTTTCTTGATTATCGCAGCCGCAACCGTGTTCGGACTCTATCTTACAAACGCTCAGGTACCGCAGGACATAGCGAGATGGATCATGGAAAGTGAAACAAACAAGTGGACATTCCTGATTGCGGCCAACATTCTGTTCTTTATTATGGGGATGTTCCTTGAACCGACATCAATTATCCTGATTACATTGCCCATCTTCCTGCCGATTCTCAAGCTGCTTGGAATTGATCCCTTCCATTTTGCAATTATCATGACAGTGAACATGGAACTCGGGATGGTGACACCTCCTGTTGGCCTGAACCTGTTTGTAGTAAGCGGGATCTCACGTGCCAAGTTGGAGGAAGTCGTCAAAGGTGTAACACCATTTATTATTTTGATGATCTTGGTTCTGGCAATAATCGTGGTCTGGCCGGAATTGTCACTCTTGCTGCCTGAGAAAATGGCTGAATAAAGGTGGAGAAATAAAAGCCCGAGACATCGTCTCGGGTTTTCTTTATCTACTCAGGAAATTGTACGGTTTTGATATGATGCAGATTCCAATACACTTTTTTACCGTTAAACATTTCTAATTCCATCACACGATTTTCGATTTTTTTCATGAGTCCTATTTTATTGGCTGAACTTCCCATATCCAAAATCACAATTTTTCCTTCAGATCTTTTTAGTTGTTCTTCCAATGTGCGGGACAGGACGGAACCTGACGGCTGAACAGGGGTACCTTGCCCATTGGGCGGGCATGGACTTAACCACTTCAGATGATAAAGCGGAATCAAAATTGTTTTATAGCCGAGCGAATCAAAAACCAGATAGTCGTCCAGAACGTTGATAATAAATCCGTATAAGGACTGGTTGCCAGTTACAAAAATCTCTACGAATCCGCCCTTTGCGTGATTTAACATTTGTGGAAAAGATATTTGTTCCTTATTTTTTAGCAGACTCTGTGATGGGGGGAGAGACTGGTCTGATTGATTCGGACTGAGTTCTATACGTTGTATATGTGTAATTGGAATGTATAAGTATTTGTTGTTAGTACAGATCACGATTAAATCAGAACCGATATCAATGACCGTTCCCAGATGTTTTTTATCTCCTGATATTTCGATATCCACAACCATACCGATGTATGATCCGATCAACAAATTCAATGGAAACGCCTCCCTATTCGATCCATTCCCTTTAGAAAATCCAATTGACCCAGTAATACAAGCAGACCAGAGTAAACAACAACGTTGGCGGTATGATAATAAAAGTAACCCGCATATAATCCTTCCAATTTATTTTTACATTCGATTGCTTAAGGATGTGCATCCAAATTAATGATGCCAAAGTTCCGACAGGAAGAAGCAGAGCACCTATATCGCTGCCAATCACATTGGCAAGATAGGCGATCCTTAATGTAAGTGGATCCAATCCCATGTGGGTTAAAGTTAGCGTACCGATCATCAGGGCAGGATGATTATTGAACAATGTGGACATCACGGTAAGCAGTCCGCCCATCATTAAGCTGGCATTAAGCAAGTTTCCCGAAACAAGAGGTTGAAAGAAAGTGACCAGCCAGTTGGTCAGACCGATGTTGTTCAAGCCGTAGATGATGACATACATGCTGAAGGCAAAGACAAGGACGTGCCAAGGTGTTTTTTTCAGCATGTCGGCCGGAGATATTTTAAAATAAACCCATCTCCAACCGAGCAGCAGTCCTGACCCCAGAATCGCTACCAACTCAATGGGAATCCCCAAGTAGGACGCCACAAAAAGACTGACGCGTACCGCCAGGACAAAAAGAAGAATATTCCGCATAAATCTGGTTCTGTTCACGATAGATGGGATTGGTGAGGATGGATGCTTCAGCGGATGATTACCGGCAATACCATGTAAATACCAGGTTCCTCTTGAAGAAACGGGGAGTTTTTTCGGCAATTCCCGGTAGAAGCAAAGAAACAAAAGCAATACGAGAAACAACAGGCCGAGCATGGATGGGAAAAACATCAGCAGAGTATGCATATAAAGATCTATTCCAACGATTTCCAGGGAAATCAGGTTGACGATATTGCTGACTCCTATTGGGGCGCTTGAGGCAGTTGCTATTAATGCTCCAGAGAGTAAATAAGGTATTTTCTGACGATTTTTTATACCGAATCTATCGAGCAGGATAATTAATATAGGAGTGGTAATCAGGATGCTCCCATCATTATTGAAAAAAAGGGTCATAAGAAAACAAGTCAGGTTGACATACCAAAATAGCCGTATACCCGAACCTTTTGCTCTGGCCGCCAACCCTTCAGCAGCCCAGTAAAAAAATCCAAAGCTCTCCAGAATAATGGCCATGACGATTGTTGCCATAATCGTAATGGCGGCACCGCTGACGGTAGCAGTAATCTGCATAAGATCAGAGAAGGATACGCTCCCGCTTACCAGCACAAGGATTGCTCCGACGGTTGCAGGTATCGCTTCATTTATTCCTCTTGGTCGCCAAAGAATGAGGAGTACCGTCAGTACAAATGAAATAATGGTGATGGAAATTGCAGCGGACCCGTACATGGGATTCACTCCTACCCGAAATAGTAAGGCATGTCAAATTCTATCGTTGACAGCTACAGATCCGCTATTTGCTTCGAGGCGGGATTTTCATCGTGAATATCATTTGCCAGGGATGTGTCGGGGATAGGCGGTTTCAGCAGAAAATATAATAAGGAACCTGCGAGTAGAATAACGATTAGAATAAACATGATCTGTAGCGCCTCCCAAAAGATTGATTGTTCCTGCATTTGTCATGGTGGTTATTGGTACTTCATATATATGTCCCCTATAGATACTGTGACTGATGACTTAACCTAATTTCATCACAATTCCGCGTATGTTCCGTAAAAGAGTCCAATAGGAGGAAATGCAGGCTCTTTTTCTTTGGATTCTGATTCCAATTTGTGTTACAATTTCACTGAAGAGTCATTCAGTTTAGGAGGGGGGAGCCAGATGCAAAAAATGATTCAACTGGAACGACCGTGCAAAGGCGTAGTTTCTCTTGCCATTCCCACCCCATTTCAAATCGGGGACGTAAACGTCTATCTGCTTGAAGGAAAGAAGCTTACTTTAGTCGATACAGGGGCAAACACCGAGGAATCCTGGGGTCTCTTAACGCAAGGCATTGAAGCGGCCGGTTATCGTTTGTCCGATTTGCAGCAGGTCGTTCTGACACACTTTCATGAAGATCATACCGGACTTGCCTACCGTCTGAAGAAGGAGACGGGAGCGACCGTATTGGCTCATCCGGATACCGCGGTCTGGTTAAAGGAAGAACCATGGTTTATTGAACGGCGAAACCGATTTTTCCTCGAGCTCTACAAGAGGGCGGGGGTAAATGAGGCGTATATCCAAAAGATTATCGGGGTGTATCAATACCTTCGCAGATTTGGACATCCGTGTGAGGTGGACGTGGTCTTGGCGGACGGAGAGACGCTGCCTTCCCATCCCGAATGGAAAGTGGTCTATACTCCCGGACACTCACAAACCCACTTCTCTTTATATCGGGATTCTGACGAAGTTATGCTGTTAGCGGATCATTTGATTGCCCACGTGTCATCAAACGCGCTTCTCGAACCTACCGTCCAGTCGGAAGAGGGACGGGTGAAGTCGTTGATTCAGTATCGGCAGGAACTGCAGAAGCTAAAACAGTTTCCGATCTCGGTCGGATTAGCAGGACACGGGGAACCGATCCATGATCATGTGGATTTGATTGATCGAAGATTTGATTCCATGGAACGGCGAGCGGAAAACATTCTGGAGGTTCTTAAGGGGAAGCAAAAGACTGCTTTTGAGGTGGCCATGCAGCTATTCCCGAATCGTCAGGACCAGCTTCCATTGATTTTATCTGAAACGATTGGACATCTGGACTGGCTGGAGGCGGAAGGCCGCTTGGCAAGAGGGGTCAGGGACGGGATCGACCGGTACTCAGTTTGATAGGGGTTTCCTAGGCGGGACCTGCCATGAAGTGCGTCCCGCCAAATAGTGATTGCTGATCAGCGCCAGAATGATGGTCCCTACGGTTAAGGAAGTCACTCCATGCCATTGATACTTGTTCCACAGAAGGCCGGGAAGCCACGCACCGAGACTTCCCCCTATATAATAGAAAAATTGGTAGAGTGCGGTTGCGGCTGCCCGAGACCTTACGGCTGTATCCCCGACATAGGCGGTGGCCGCAGACTGAGATGCAAAATTCCCGATTGACATAAGGGAAAGCCCGATAATCAAAGCGAAGATGGAAGGATAAAGCGTCAGCAGGATCCCTGCCCCGCCAGTCAGGTGTCCAAGAGCCATTGTGGAACGCCTTCCGATACGATCAGACAGAAAACCTGCCGCAGGTGCGGAAAACACCCCGAAGATAAAAGTGACAAACAGCAGGGAAATCTGACCCGCAGTAAGAAAAAATGGCTCTTGACTCACATGAAAAGGCATGTAAGTGAAGATGCCGATAAACGCGAAAAATTGCGAGAATCCGATAAAGAACGTTCCGACCAGAGCCGGATTGGCAAAATGGATGAGAAAGCTTTCGGAACTCTGCTTCGATTGGTGGACAGAAGGCGGAAGCAGCTTCCAAATCATAATTGCTACCAACACAGAGACGACCGCGAAAACAATGAACGGTGCTTGCCATGAAAAAATATCGGCCAGTATCCCGCCGATCATTCGCCCCAACAAGCCGCCCACTACAGTGGCGCTCACATATGTTCCCAATACCCGGCCTCTTTCTTCAGCCGGAAATTCCTCCGCAGCATAAGCCATAAGCAAGGCCGTAACACCTGGAATGCACACGCCCTGCAATAACCTCCAGATGAGCACCCCAGTAAAAGATTGGCTGAAGCAGAGCAGAATACTTGGAATGATTAACAGGAAGCTCGCCAGCAGGATCCCTTTTTTTCGATCCCAACGATCTGATAACGGAGCCAAACCCAAGGATGCAAGTGCCAAGGATAGGATCGGCAGGGAGATTGCAAGGCTGGCAGTTGGTACCGATATCGCAAATACCTCCGCCAGCATCGGGAGCATCGGCTGCGGTGCATATAGGATAGCAAAGATATTGGTGGTGGCAAGAAATACGATCAGCAGGCGCGGCATGGTGAATCTCCTTCCTCGTTGCACAGAATTAGTATATCATTTTCATAAGAAAGCTTGTGAACAATCCGGGAGAACGGGACAGAAAGGGTGTTGCGGATGTCGTTTCATGCGGCTCGAATTTCAAAATTGCTGGCATGGATGGAAGAGACAGATATTGACGTTTCAGTGGTTACATCACCTGCCAATGTAAGGTATCTCAGCGGATTTTACAGCAATCCGCATGAGCGTTTTATGGGCGTGATTATTCCGCGAAAAGGCACGCCGTTTCTGATAGTTCCGGCACTCGACAGGGAGAAAGCGGAAGCTGAGGGCACGCTTCCTGTACATACACACAGCGACACCGATAATGCCGTGGATATTCTGGTTGGGGTATTGGATTCTGATGCGGCCGCTATCAGTCAGGTAGCAATTGAGAAATCGCAAATGTCGGTGGCCAGATTGGAAGAACTGCAAAGCCGTTTCAGCAACGCGAAATATGCAAATGTCGAAGATCGTTTAACTGCCATGCGGATGCGGAAAGACGGCGAAGAACTGAGTTTGATGCGGCAAGCCGCACAGTTGGCCGATGAAGCGGTTGCCTTTGCGGTTACCCAGATGGTTCCGGGGAAAATGGAGTATGAATTGGTCCAGGCGATCGAATCGTTTGTAAAGAGACAGGGTGCCGACCGGATGGCATTTGAGACCATGGTGCTGGCAGGAGAAAAAAGTGCTCTGCCGCATGGTGAACCCGGAACGAGGGAAATCCGTAAAGGGGACTTTGTGCTGGTCGATTTGGGGATTGTGTGGAAGGGGTATTGTTCCGATATCACCCGCACGTTTGCGGTTGGAGACATCTCCGAAAAACAGCGCGAAATCTATGAAGCGGTACGAAGGGCTAACGCTGCGGCCATCCAGGCGGTAAAGCCCGGGGTGGGAGCCGGGGTGATTGATCGGGCTGCACGGGATGTGATTGAGGATGCGGGATTTGGAGAATTTTTTATACACCGGGTCGGACACGGTCTTGGCATAGATATTCATGAACCGCCTTCCATGCACGGGAACAATGAGCAACCGCTTGTACCGGGAATGATGTTTACGATTGAGCCCGGAGTGTATATTCCGGGAATGGGCGGCGTACGAATCGAGGATGATGTGTTGGTAACGGAAACGGGGGTAGAGGTGCTAACTTCATATCCGAAAGAATTGAGAATTCTCCCTGTTCATGTATTGAATGTCGAATGATGGCATAAAAAATAGACTTTCATCTTTGCGGCAAACTGGTAGAATAATAGCTATGATACTATAACAGGGTGGGTCAGGATGGAGCTTGAAATTAACGACAAAATCGTAAAAACAGCTTTGGTCGGGATCGTTGCGGTTGATCAAGATGGCAATATCATCTCCATCAATGAAAGCGCGATTTCCATCCTCTCAAATGAACCCCTGTCTGCCGATGAACTGATTGGTCGGTCCTATTTGGATGTATTTCTCAAAGGAAACAAGTTTACCCATACCGGCCAGTATACAAGCGCGTTGATTGAGACTCTGGAAACAGGTGAACCCTGTCTTCAGAAAGAACTGTCTTACCGCAATAAGACACTGCTTGTAGACTCGTCCCCTCTGATCGATGACAAAAGAAAAGTGGTTGGAGCGATTTCAATCTTTCGGGATATTACCGATAAACGAATCCTGGAAGAACGATTGCGTCAGGCAGAGAAATTTGCAGCGATTGGGCAATTATCGGCTGGATTGGCGCATGAGCTGCTGAATCCGCTAACCGTTATAAAAGGATTTCTGCAATTGTATGAAAAGGGGGACATGCAGGGAACAGAATCGTGGAGGATTCTGTTGGACGAAGTGAACAAAGTGAGCAGGCTGGTGAACGATTTTCTGCTCCTCACCAATCCCTCTGCCCCAAAATATCAGAGCATTTCCCTCCAGGATCTGTTAGTCGATGTGGCAAATGAATTCGCTTCTGTCGCCGAACACAAACAAATTCAAGTCCACCTGGATATTGAAACGAATTTTCCGGACATCATGGCTGACCTGCATCAAATTCGACAGGTGATGGTTAATTTATTGATGAATGCGTTTGATTGTCTGTCACCCGGTGGAGAGATTCGGATTCGTTCGATACGGGATAACGAGACCATCATACTTTCGGTATTCAATAATGGGCCGGTAATTCCGAATGATATCCGTCCCAGGATTTTTGATCCGTTCTTCACAACCAAAGACCATGGTCAAGGCTTAGGTTTGGCGATTTCGTACAGGATTGTGGAAAACCACCGCGGACACATGTTCGTGGAGAGTTTGGAGGGGAAAGGAACAACATTTACGATTCAGCTTCCCATTCGATAAAGAAGGGCTTTGCACAGAGAGTGACATCTGTGCAAAGCCCTTTTTATTTACGAGATGAAACCTCTCCATATCCCAATTGCCAACAGCGAGGTAAGAACAACTGCCGCCACCGGTTGATACAATCGATCGGGTGCTTTGGGAAGACCTAGTGCAGCCGAGGCAAGAAAACCGCCTATCAAACCTCCGATATGTCCTTCGTTGCTAATGTGAGGAATCATAAAACCAGACAGCAGGTTGACTGCAAGAGTCATCCAGATGGCGCTTCCCATCGTTCGCCGAAAAAAATCCCGGCGCTGCGTTCCAAAATATAACAGGGCTCCCAAAACTCCAAAAATTGCACCGGACGCACCGACTGCAGGGTATGGCGACAAGGCAAAGCTGGCCACGTTTCCGGAAACGCCCGCAGCCAGAAAGATCAGCAGAAACCGGTTACTGCCAAAAATCCATTCCGCAGTGCGCAGGGAGTACAGTGCAAACGCATTCACCATCAAATGGAGCAGGTGCAGATGCAAGAACATCGGAGTGACGAGACGCCAATATTCACCTGCAACGATTCGTTCATTTATTTTTGCGCCAAATTTGGTCAAGACGTAATAACTGTTAACAGATCCGACCGAAGACATCCAAAGATACATTCCGACTATGATAACAAGCAGCGAGTAGACCGCTTTCGAAGAAGTTTGAACGTACACATTCTGCCATTCTGCGTGTCGTTCCTCCAGAATCTGTACAATCTCCTGCTGGAGAACTTGTAATTCTGCCGGCTCCTGAGAATGGTCTGCCGCCTCCAGAATGACGGACTTAGGTAAGATCCCTTTACTGAACCAGGGCAGATTGGAGGAATAGGCTTTGTTTTCAAAGTCAAACCATGCCGTATACACTGCAATATCCGGTGCGGTGTCATGTCGTTCGAGATTCGAAAGTACTCGGATCAGATGTTCGTCGGGAGACGATAGATACGTAATAAACTGCAGGACGGTAATGGCTTGATAAGGATGATCTTTCAGAATTTCTTTCGCCTCATCAAACGAAGACTTTAAAAGTTGATCAAGTGATTCAATCTCTCCGCCGCGAACGATCCGAACCAGTATTCCCCTGGCCCCATTGGATTTGAACAGGGACAATTCCGGGAATAGAACACCCGGCGGGAACCAGGTATAAGCTTCTTTTTGCACAAGACTGCGGGCAAGAGCAAGTTCGAATGTATCCACGGAATCCTCACCTCGTTTCCATGGGATTATTATATATTTTCCGAGGCTCTTAGCAAAATATGGCTTAAACGGCGGTAGGATTGTGCAACTTTTTCAGAACTCCCCAACTCTTCCCAAATGGCAATCATTTGTTTGATCGTCTCAACCGCTTGTACATAATTTTGCTGTTCTTCTTGAATCTTGGCAAGTGCTTGCAAAGCGAGTGCTTTTTGAGTTAAAGTTTGTGCTTCGTTTAATGCTTGAGTGGTGAACTCGAATGCTTCCTCAAGGTTTCCGTTACGCAGGGAAATTTGTGCGAGCAATCGATGATTCGTTCTGGGCAGCTTATGTAAGGGAAGATTGGAATCCCGGTTGGCAATAATCGATTCGTATAGCTGGAGTTCGGCCATTCCCTCAAATAATTCCATGCTTTTAAATAAAGTATAGGCGCGGTGAGCCATCATTGTCGAGAAGCGATAGCGTTTTTCCTTTTGTGAGGATACCGCAGCCTTGAGATAGCTTCGGGCCAGGCTGCGGATATCTTCGGGAACATCAAAACGGTTGCGGAATTCGGCAAGGATTTGCGACACTTCGTCGTAGCGTTCTTCTTCCAAATAAAAAAGGCACATCTGTCGGACACAGTCCACAATATCCTGCAGTTCCAACGAAGAATCCTGCATGCAGACCTGAAAAGCCTTCCTCCAATAATGGGAGGCCAGTTCAACATTCCCCGATTCCCTGTAGAGATGAGCCATTTTTGTCCAAATGGAAAACACGGCGGATGCTTCATGCTGATGCCGTTCTTCCAAATTACCTAGTATTTCTAGTGCCTTAGATGCATTTCCTTCATGGATGAGACAGTCTACCAGCAGCAGTTGGTGCATCAAATCCGGGGTGGATACATTCGTGATGTGGGAGAGAAGGAAGGTCTTTGCTGCTTGGGGCTCATCGAGCAACATGGATTTTGTTATTAAGATGATCGAAGCTTGTTCCAAATCGGACGATTCGGCGCCCACAATCTCTTCATAAGGCACCCCGAGTCTGTCTGCTATTGCCCGGAGAACTTTTTCTGAAGGATTTGCGCGTTCCGATTCGATCAAACTTATCATACTCGGGGTTACGATACCGTCAGCCAGATCACTCTGGGTTAGGCCGCGTTTGATCCGCAATTCCCTTATTTTATGGCCTATAGGCATATGCATCCCCTCGCCGATCAAGTACTAAGTAGGGAAAGATTATCATACGTTGGGAAGGCTTGCAACAGGAATCTGGTATGGTATAATTTTGTAAGGGTCATCACAGACGCACCAGCAAATTTCGCATAAACTAGCAACAACAGGTGGTTAAGCTTGGTTTTGCGAATGTGTTGCTGTTGGATGGTGATACTACGCAATGTACAGGCGATAATTTTAAAAGTATGGAGGAGATTTTGATGGACGATTTGCGCGAACGCGTGCAAAACGCACTCGATAAAATTCGCCCCGGTCTGATGGCCGACGGGGGAGACGCTGAACTGATTGATGTTGACGGTGAAAAGGGCATCGCTACGATCCGCATGGTTGGTGCTTGCGGAGGTTGTCCGATGTCGACAATGACCCTCAAAATGGGGATTGAGCGCACCATTCGTGCAGCAGTTCCTGAAATAAAGGAAGTAGTGGCTGTATAATCACCCATTCTTAGGAGGTCCTCAACATTGGCTACAGATGTAGTTCTAAAAGTAACCGATCAAACATTCGAGCAAACGATTCAATCTGACAAGCCGGTTCTGGTGGACTTTTGGGCAGAGTGGTGCGGTCCCTGCAAGATGCTGGCTCCCATCCTGGATGAAGTGGCAGCTGAAAACCAGGACAAAATCACGATTGCGAAATTGAACGTGGATGAAAACCCGGCTGCTTCTCAAAAGTTTGGAATCATGTCGATCCCGACGATGCTCGTTTTTAAAAACGGTGAAGTTGTGAAGACACTTGTCGGTTATATGTCCAAAAAGGATCTGCTCGACAAATTGTCTGATGTAATGTAATTTTGTCAGAACGTGAGTCGTGCTTGAGGCACGACTCAAATTTTTTGCCCATGGTGATAGAGATGAAAATTGGCGCGAATGTTTCGATTGCAAAGACAGGGATGCTGGCTGCTGTTGAAGAAACCGTTTCTTATAACGCAAACACGTTCATGATGTATACCCGCTCTAACCGCGGCGGCAAGGCAAGGCCGATTGAGGATTTCAATCGGGACGAAGCAAAAGAAATTATGGGGAGACACGGGATTCTCGATCCGGTTGTACATGCCCCTTATTTGATTAATCTTGCTTCCCCTGTTCAGGACACTTGGGAGTATGGGGTTGAGCTGCTGCGGGAGGATATACGGCGTACGTCCTATCTTGGCATAAAATATGTGGTGTTTCACCCTGGAGCTCATGTGGGGCAAGGGACTGATTACGGCATAAAGCGTATCACGGAAGGTTTGAATGAGATCTTGACAGGTGACGAGGATGTCTATGTCTGTTTGGAAACCATGGCCGGGGACGGTTCGAAAGTGGGAAACAGTTTTGAAGAAATTGCCGAAATTATTTCCCTGGTGAAGCATCAAGACCGGCTGGGCGTATGCGGGGATACCTGTCACTTGTATTCTTACGGGTACGATATTGTGAATGATTTTGACGGTGTGATGCAAAAATTCGATGACATTATCGGGTTAGAACGGTTAAAAGTGTTCCATATCAATGATTCAAAAACTCCGTTTAACTCCCGCAAGGACCGTCATGAGAATATCGGATTGGGATCGATTGGCGGAGAAGCGTTGATGCGCATCGTCCACCATGATCTCCTGAAAGATCTTCCATTGATTCTGGAAACGCCGGAAGGACGTTATAAAGAAGAGATCGCCTATCTCCGTAAAGAAATCGAAAGGCCCAGCTATTTGGGCTAATAGCTGTTCATTGACGAGTGAATACTATATAATGTGGATAGACAAGATCTGTTTATGAATATTCACTGCCATTAAACGTTTGGAGGTAGCGTAATGTTTCAACAGATAGGAATTCCAGGTCTGATTCTCATACTCATCATTGCGTTGATTGTCTTTGGACCAAGCAAACTTCCGGAACTCGGACGAGCTTTCGGACGCACGCTGCGTGAATTTAAAGATGCAACCAAAGGGTTGATGGATGATAAAGAAGAAAAGCAAGCTTCTGCGGCGGCAGAGTCGAAGCCGGAACCAAGCCTGTCAAAAGTTGAACCCAAAAAAGAAGAGATTAAAAACGCCTGAGAGACTCGGGCGTTTTTCATTTATACTCATTTGGACAGAATTAGAAATCTTAATTTCGATTTGTTAATTAGTATACTAAATTAAACAGAGGTGAATCTGGGAAGTGAAAAGGAAAGAAGCTCTGTTCAATGAAATCGCACGCAAAGTTCTCTGTTTGAAAATAGTCCGCTTGAACCGGTGTTGTGATGTTTGCGTTTTCATTATATAATAAATCTTACAGACTCAAATGGGCAGTAATAAGGGTTGACGTTATGAACAAACATGAAGCGGAGTTCAGCAATTTGGTTCGAGCTTTTCGCAAACGGCATATGGGACGGGGGCCAACCAAAGTTACCACAACGTTTTGCAAGAACTGGGCGATTTGTGAAATGGAAGGCAATCTGACAGCCGTGGAGAAATTTATCGCCAGTGCTGATGAAGGAAAGCAAGTCCTTCGGTCTGCCAGAACCGAAATGGTGAAAGACATGTATAAAAAGAACCCGCCTGTCGAAATGGAAGAACTGCTTGGAGCCAAGTTTGTTGATTTGTTTGTGGATATAGATATCGAAAGAGATTTTGGGATGTCCATTTTTGTGTTTGATCAGGATATCGAAAATAAATTTCGAGTTGATAAATAGGGCAGTTGGCACTTGGTAGCGACCCTGCTAAAGACTAACCGCCGTGAAATCCTCTTTTTTATTTGGTGGAAAAGAGGATTTTGCGGTGGTTTTTTTATGAAACCGCCTTATATCCTTGAAGCAGCTTTGTGGCAAAAGGAGCAGAAATTTGCAAAAGACTCAATAATACTAAGCACGCTGGAGGGATAAGCATGAAGTTCCAGCCTTTCTTGGAAAAGGCCACAGATGAAGAGACCGCTCAAGCCCGGGCAGCCGTTGATGAAGTACTGTCAGCCTACGGGCGAATCGGACGAGACCTGATACTGCCGCTTTTGCACGCGGTACAGGATGCGTGCGGATGGATTCCGGAAGAAGCGATGAAGTATATGAGTGAACGAAATAAGGTCCCTTTTTCCGACATCTATGGGGTAGCGACATTCTACGAACTGTTGTCTACCAATCGTGAAGGTAAGCATTTTATTCGGGTATGTGACGACGTTTCCTGCTTTCTCGGAGGATCATCTGACATTCTCGCCGTCCTAGAAGAAGAACTGGGAATTAAGCGAGGAGAAACTACGAAAGATGGCATGTTCACGATCAAGGTTATGCCTTGTTTGGGAGTGTGTGAAAAAGCCCCCGCGATGCTTATCGATCAAGAGGTCCATGGCAATTTGACCTGTGAGACTGCACGGGAATGGGTAAGGAGGATGTGGTATGCAGATTCTGCTCAATAACTGCGGCGCAGTCGACCCTGGCAGTCTGGAAGATTACTTGGCGCACGGCGGTTTTGAGGTCTTTCAGAAAGCGCTTGCGATGTCGCGGCCGGCGATCATCGAAGAGGTGAAAGCGTCCAAAATTCAAGGGCGCGGCGGTGCCGGATTCCCTACAGGAATTAAGTGGGAAGCGGTTTACAAAGAGCAAGCGGATCAAAAGTATGTGATTTGTAACGCAGACGAATCGGAGATTGGCACATTCAAAGATCGCAAGTTGATGGAAGAAGACCCTTTTCGGTTGATCGAGACGATGCTGATCGCCGGATACGCGGTTGGAGCGACTAAAGGCTTTGTCTACATCCGCGGAGAGTACCCGCTTTCGATTGCCCGTATTACGCACGCGATCAAGAAGTCACAGGCGCAAGGCTTCCTCGGTGAGAACATCTTGGGAAGCGGATTCTCGTTTGACATAGAAGTTCGCCGTGGTGCAGGTGCGTACATTTGCGGAGAAGAAACCGCACTGATGGAGTCGATCGAAGGGAAACGCGGCGAACCCCGTAACAAGCCTCCCTTTCCAGTCACGCATGGCCTGTTCGGAAAGCCCACTGTTATCAATAATGTAGAGACTTTTTACAATATCTTGCCGATTTTACGTCATGGCGGTGCTTGGTATGCGTCTCTCGGAGTACCGGGTTCGACTGGGCACAAGCTGTTCTCGATCTCGGGTCACGTGAATCGCCCCGGTGTATACGAAGTGCCGTTTGGCGTGACATTGCGGACATTGTTGGAGGACTATGCGGGCGGCATTAAAAATGGAAAGCAACTGCAGGCGGTCATGGTGGGCGGTGCGGCCGCCTCATATGTAACGCCGGACCAGTTGGATGTGCCGCTGGACTATGCATCCTATCGAAATATCGGATGCACGCTCGGTTCCGGGGCGATCATCGTGTTTGACGAGACGGTTGACATGTGGGAAGTAACAAGGAGATTCGCCAAGTTTTTCAAGCATGAATCTTGCGGCAAGTGCGTTCCCTGCCGAATAGGGTGTGATCGGCAGTATACGCTGGTCGAGCGAATTGCCAGGGGAGAGCGTCAAGAGGGGGACTACGAACTGCTCTTGGAGATTTCTCAAGTCATGAAAGACGCATCGATTTGTGGTTTGGGGCAGACGGCATCCAGTCCGGTCCTCTCAGCAATCAAGTTATTTGCAGATCAAAGATAGGAGGCGTACTGATGCAGGAGAAAGTAACGCTAACAATGGATGGTCAAGAAGTAACAGTCTCTAAAGGTACGACCCTGTTGCAGGCAGCCGAGATCCTGGGGATCTTCACCCCGGCGCTGTGCTATCACGAACATTTTGAGCAGCCCGCTGTGTGCCGTGTATGCGTTATGGAGATTGAAGGAGCCCGAACACTGGTGCCTTCTTGCGCCAGACTCGCGGAAAACGGCATGAAAGTGTTCACGGATTCGGAACGTGTGCGGCATTCAAGAAAAATGGTCGTAGAGATGCTGCAATCGGCCATTGATCCTTCGCAAGCGCATTCCCTGAATGAGTTTGGCGAACTGTATGGGACTCAGCCTGAGCGATTTGAGGGCTTTCGCAAGTTGGATTATGAGGTGAAAGAGGACAATCCGTTTTTTGTCCGGGATTATTCGAAGTGCATCACTTGCAACCGATGTGTGCAGGCATGCGGGGATCAGGCACAGTTCGCATTGGCGCTTACGGTCGCTGGGCGGGGATTTGACGCAATGATTGCGACAGGCGGTGATTCGACGCTCTTTGATTCGACCTGCGTTTTTTGCAGCAACTGTGTACATGTCTGTCCGACTGGCGCTTTGGTCTCGCGTAACGAATACGAGGCACGCGAAAAAAGGTAGGAGGAGATCGTATGGCAGTTTCCGAGCAACACGTACGTACCATTTGTTCTTATTGCGGGACGGGGTGCGGATTGAATGTGAAAGTTCAGGACAATCGCATCTTGTCAATTCAAGGTGACTTTACGTCTCCGGTATCAAAGGGGGAGACGTGCATCAAAGGGGCGTTTGCATACGGGTATGTATCGCACTCTGATCGGTTGAAAAGCCCGATGATCAGACGAAACGGTGAGCTGATTCCTGTGACATGGGATGAAGCGTATGACTATATCGCTGAGCGCATGGGAGAGATCATCGAACGTCACGGACCGGAAGCGGTCGGTATGTTCGCCTCTTCCCGGCAGACGAATGAAGCCAATTTTATCTATCAAAAATTCATGCGGGCGGCCATTGGGTCGAACAATATCGACTCCTGCAACCGTACTTGACACGCTCCCTCTGTCACCAGTTTGGTGAACACATTGGGCGTGGGGGCATCCACGAATTCTCTGGAAGAGTTTGAGAATGCGGATCCTGAAGTAATGATTCTGACTGGCTCCAATACGACTGAAGCGCATCCTATTATCGGCAACAAAATCAAAAAAGGTGTCAAGCGGGGAATGAAGTTGATCGTGGTGGATCCTCGCAAAATTGAACTGGTTGATTTTGCCGTGCTGCATTTGCAAATTCGCGTGGGCACCGATATTGCGGTATACAACGCCATGGCAAAAGTGATCATAGATGAAGAGTTGTACGATAAGGCGTTTGTGGAGCACAAAACGAGCGGATTCGACGAATTGAAAAAATTCGTGGAGCCGTATACCCTGGAGTACGCTGAGCACATCTCGGGCGTACCGGCTGAGAAGATTCGCGAGGCGGCCCATCTGTACGCGAAAGCAAGAGCGGCCACGATTGCCTGGACACTCGGGATTACGGAGCACACATACGGAGTCGACAATGTCTACGCCCTCTCAAACCTCTGCTTCTTAACCGGAAATCTCGGCAAAAAAGGTGCCGGGCTCAACCCCTTGCGCGGACAAAACAACGTGCAGGGCGGGGGAGATATGGGCTGCTTGCCGCACGTATTTCCCGGCTTGCAAAAGGTCAACGATCCCGGATCATTGGCGAAATTTGAGAAACGGTGGGGCAAGAAGCTCAATGGCATCCCTGGGTATAACCTGACACAAATGATCGACGCCATGTTGAACAAACAACTGAAAGCCCTCTTCGTGATCGGCGAGAATCCCATCAAGTCGGACATTGATATGGGGCATACCCGAAAAGCTTTTGAACAATTGGAATTTGTCGTTGTGCAGGAGATATTCCACACTGAGACAACTGATTATGCGGATGTAATCCTGCCTGCAGCCTCCTGGGCCGAATCGGATGGGACATTCACCAACTCTGACCGTCATATCCAGCGGGTTCGCAGATTGATTGAACCTTTGGAAGGCGTCAAAGAAGATTGGCGAATTTTATGTGAGCTTTCTGCTCGCATGGGATATCCGATGCATTATGAGAACGCTGAAGAGATCTGGAACGAGATCCGTGAACTCGTGGATTGGAACTATGGCGGGATAACCTATGAGCGTCTGGATAAAAAGGGGATTCAATACCCTTGCCCGACATTGGATCACCCGGGTACCAAAGTGTTGCATACCCGTTTCCAAGAACCGGTCTTTACCGGCCGCCCGGCCCTGTTCAAGTTGGTTCATCATCAAGAACCTGCGGAATTGCCGGATGACGAGTATCCGTTCATGCTTACAACCGGACGCCGGCGGGAAAGTTATAATACAGGGAATATGACTGCTCGCTATGCAAGAGAAGGACTGCCGCGGCAAAGTTATGAGACTTGCGATATCAACCCTGCCGATGCCGCAAAAATAGGCGTGCAGTCAGATGATTGGTTGCGTGTGTTCAGCCGTCGGGGAGAGGTGCGAGTCCGGGCAAAAGTGACAGATATGGTTCCGCCGGGTACAGTCTTCATGTCATTTCATTGGAGCGACGTACCGACCAATATTCTCACGATTCATGCTGTTGATAAGCAGGCGGGTACAGGAGAATACAAAGCGTGTGCCGTTCAGATTGAGACATTATCCTGAACAGGTTACAAAAATTGCAGACTCAAATTGGGAGGAACTTTCCTTGGCGTTTTAGCACCACAACGTATTTCTAAAATTTCTGTAGAGGACGGAGTGAAAAAGGCGAATTTATCGGTCGTTAACGGTGCCGAAAACATGGGGATCTTTTGCTTCTTTCTTAGGACCAGCCGTTTTCCCGGTTGGTCTTATGTTTGTTTTGCTTGCCGGGGCTATTAGAATACCCATCACGCGCCATTTAGTGATCTGAAATTTTTTTATTGTTCACCATCTTTTTGTTCGCGATCTTTTCGCAGGGGAGGGAAGAAACGACAGCTTACCCCATAACATTTGAGGTAGTATAAGATAAGGATTGCAATTACGCCGATCAGTATCTCCCAGATGGCCACATTTTGAATGATCATCTTACGAGCGACCGCATAAATCATGATATCGATGATGAGCATCGAATCATGCTTGATTAGCATCAGTGCTACTTCCAGTCCGATTATATACAGGAGTGCATTCGAAAGAAACACTTGAAACTTCTCCGTCAGTTCTCTTGCGACAATATAATCAACCAGTTTAAAAACAAGCATAGTACCTTCGCCTATAACAGCTACAATAATGATCCCTGCTAGTAACCATTCAAAAAACATAATGGCTTTGGTTACTCTTTCAGTGAATTTCATACCGACCACCTCCCGAACTCTTTTATTTTGGGAGTATTATATAAGCTGATCCTTGATTTTGCATATAGCTTTTTTGTAATGATCCTTACATTTTCAACATCTTTGACAAATTTGAGAACTAATTGTAAAATTAATTTAAATGGTCATTTAGTGAGTCTCGCTTATTGACTATTGATGAAAACGGTTGCTAGGTTGATACTGCTATAAGTATTGTAGGGGTATTATCCGGCATGAAACAATCTCTGGTTCGCCCAAGAGTTTGTTTTGTGCCGGTTTTTATTTTGGGGGAGTACGTTTCTATCCTGGCTCATCTTTTTTGAAAGTAGGTGGTGGATGACTGCAGTCAAATCGGACTTCCGCTTCTTTAAAAACGGATCTGACAGAAAAGTCATAATGTGAAAAAGGGGTTGAAAAGACGGTGCAAAAAGTCAAAAACCGCTGGCTCATCGCGGCTGCGGCCGTTGGGATCCACATCTCTATCGGTTCAGTTTATGCATGGAGCGTGTTTACCAAGCCTTTGATCAAACAATTCGGATGGAATACAAAACAAGTCTCACTAACCTTCAGTCTTGCCATTCTGTTTCTTGGATTATCCGCAGCTTTCCTGGGTCATTTCGTGGAGAAACATGGCCCCCGAAAATCAGGTATGCTCTCGGCGTTCTTTTTCGGAATCGGTATGCTGGGTGCCGGTTTGGCGGTGAAACTTGGCTCTCTTCCATTTTTATATCTGTTTTATGGTGTTCTTGGCGGAATCGGCCTTGGTGTGGGTTATATCACACCGGTTTCTTCGCTGGTGAAATGGTTTCCTGACAGAAGGGGCCTTGCGACCGGTCTTGCGATTATGGGCTTTGGATTTGCGGCAATGATCAGCAGTCCGATTATGGCGCGTTTGATTGAGTCGGTTGGCATTGCCAGCACATTCTTGATCCTGGGAATCGTATATTTTATCGTCATGTTTGGGTCGGCACAATACCTCTCTGCGCCGCCTGAAGGATGGATGCCTGCCGGTTTTAAGGAAAAAGTGGATTCAGGAGAGAAAAAGATTCAGCAGGATCTTTCCCAATTAACAGCCAATGAAGCGGTTAAAACAAGGCGCTTCTGGTACTTGTGGATTATGTTGTTTATTAACGTCACCTGCGGAATCGCGATTCTCTCCGTTGCCTCTCCGATGGCACAAGAAATTGCCAAGATGACCCCGCTTGCTGCGGCAACCATGGTTGGCTTGTTGGGGCTGTTTAATGGGCTGGGACGAATCGGATGGGCTTCGTTCTCCGATTACATCGGAAGACCCAATACTTATACAACATTTTTCGTTCTTCAGATTGTCGCGTATTTCCTGATCCCGCAATCGACAAACGCTCTTTTGTTCCAACTCCTTCTTTTCTTAATTCTGACGTGCTATGGCGGCGGTTTTGCTTCGATTCCCGCCTATATCGGAGATCTGTTCGGAACGAAACAGTTGGGAGCGATTCACGGTTACGTCCTCACAGCGTGGTCAGCGGCCGGTCTTGCCGGTCCGATTTTTGCAGCTTGGGTAAGAGACACGACCAAAAGCTATATCGGGACTTTGTATGTGTTTGTCGGGTTGTTTATCGTGGCGCTATTTGTGTCGTTATTGATTCGGTTAGACATCAAGAGATTACAGACTGTCAACCAACAAAACCAACTTGATATTGCAAGATGAAAGTCATCGAAAAAGTCCGACCTTGTGTTGGGCTTTTTGCTATAATAGAGTCTGTTTAAAAACTACGTACTGAATTAAAATTCTGAACAAAATCTCACCAAGCGGAATTCCTTTT
>NZ_JBHSHC010000100.1:0-1415 GCF_042652925.1 Effusibacillus consociatus | reverse complement strand
CATATAAAACGAAACTCTATGAAAATAGCTCTAAAATGAAGGTATGTCCAAATAAGCGGGGTTAATCCGCCTCCTAGAATCCGTATTCTTTTTTTACTTTCTCAGCAATAATCAAACCTCGTTGAGTCAGTTCAATCAGGAGAAGCAGAACTAATACTAAACCTGCATAAACTACAAGATTTAAAATGCTGATGGTCTTATAACTGGTTCCAAAAATCCCAAAGTCATTGGCGAAGACGAATAAATTTGCCCCCAATAAAAACATCGCGCGCATTAAGGTAGCGAATGTCAATTTTGATTCTCCTAACCCTTCAAAACAATGACAATTCAGGTCTGCTTTACGATACAAGTTAATCCCGATTGCTATACCATAGCTAATCAACAATGGCACTAAAACCAGTTCCGCCCAAATAACGTAATATCCGAATGCAAGAGCCATAGCCGCTAAGAGTTCAATCCAACTTGATAAGTAAGCAAATGGAAGAACTAAATATTTAGGCAAGATATTGTACTCCCGAATCGCTTCCGCAAAATTCCTTATTCGGATGATCTTTGGTAAACCAGAAACCAAAAAAATGATGGCCAGTAAGTAACGTAGAACGTAGTAAATCTCCAACAACATCTCTCCTCCTAATCTGTTGAATTTCGTTAGATCATTTTTTCGGCATTATAGAGCGTTCGTGGGTTTGTTCAACCTTGTACTTCCTCTGACAGTGATTTATCGCTCCTTATTTAAAGATTCTATCGATGTCCACAACCGCCCCTATAACACCATCGACTTTGCGAGGATATATTTCCTAATTTCTACCCTATATATGTATTTCCTGTTAAATCACGTTGAAATTATTGTAAAATTTAGATTTAACAATTATTTAATGAGCTTTTTAGGGGTAGAGGGAGCATCCGTCGATTTTGCCGCCATTTACTCAATGAATGGGAATTTACTCAGAATAACAAGTTGAGATGAACAAAGTCGGGAGGAATAAGTACCGGCTTTTTTTGATTCGACAAGTGACAGGCACCAATTGTCAAGTCGGGGGTATGACAAATGTCATATATCAACGAGTCCGTCGATTTGGTATGGACGGATACCACGTCGATGAACTTTATTCATTCTCAGAAGAACGGATATATGGGATAAGTCCCCGAGTCGCTCTAGAACATCCAATCGGTCTTCATCCCCTCTGATGCAAGTACCTGTTTTAACCAGTAGACAATGCCAACCATGGAAAAAGCGACACCCAACAATAAACCAGGTGTCACTTCTAATCATTTAATAAGCTTTTCAAGATTCATCTTTGCATAAATAATTCTGTGTATTTCTACCTCATGTTCAGTCACTATATAGAGTCTGTTTAAAAACTACGTACTGAATTAAAATTCTGAACAAAATCTCACCAAGCGGAATTCCTTTT
>NZ_JBHSHC010000099.1:0-103354 GCF_042652925.1 Effusibacillus consociatus | reverse complement strand
CTATTCGACTTGACATGGACGTCAACGCTCTTAGCGGGGTTTCCTGTTCCAAAAACCTTAGCGTTACTTGCACCCTCGATGCAAAGAACGATTGTTGTTTCTGATCCAGATTACGCCGCCCAACATGGCGATGTTCTTTAGATCTTTTTATTTTTCGTTACCGCTCTCGCGCGGCGACAAGAGCTATCTTATCATGTTGGCTGCAATCATTTCAATAGTATACTTTGAACAAACCAGAACAAAAAACCATTTGTCGCTCACTGACCATACAAGCAAATCGCCATACTTTATTTTTCTTTTGTTTTCGTTATGCATTTTGTAACGCCGCGAGGAACATACTAATTTAAGTAGAAGAGTGCCTTGATGTGATCTAGCGCAATTCCGGTGCTTCTGCAGGATGTTCCATGTGAGCGGACAGTGCCTGCCGAACCTCCGGCCATAAGGAAACTGATTTTTCCTGTTCATAATTATAGGCAATCATCGTGGCCTGTCCTCTGGCAACCCAAGCTCCTGCTTCGTTTTGGATGGCGTGCTCCACAGTAAAGCTGGAGTTTCCCAAACGGCTTATCCATGTGAATACGGTCAGTTTTTCCCCATAGGCGACTTGCTGCAGAAAATCACAGCGTGTCGAAGCCACAATCAAATTCCAGGAATGCAGATCCAACGTAGGATTAAATAAACGAAAAATATCTGTCCGGCCGTCTTCCATGTATGTAAAATATGTTCCGTTATTGACGTGCCCCAATCCATCACAATCATTGAAACGAACAAGAATCTCTCGCAAAAACATTCATATCCCTCCCAATTTGTTACCTAACATTCCCCGACCGCTGCCGCCTATCGAAATTTAAAGCTAACGGTTCGGAGGAGCCTGAATTTGAACTTTGTCACCACGGTACCATTTACTGTAAAGATAAAACAGCCAAATTCTCCACGGAGACGGTTGCAACAGAGTTTTTGAGACCTTTGATACCAGTGGTTGTCTTTTTACTTTTCCGTCAGACAAATAAAAACCAAGCAATCCATCAACCGCCATCAAGTGAACCGGAGAAAGGGGAACAAGCTGTTCTGCCTCTCGTCTTGCCCGGTTTGCAATCCACTTCAGTCTGGATACGATTTCTTGAGGATCGCTGTAATAGGAAATAAAATTGAGATCGCCACCAATTGCGTCTTCTTCCAAATCAATCAAATAATCGAGCAAAATATGTATGGCACTGATCCACGGAAAATAGGCCCCCGCAGTTTGTTTGACCTGCTGCTCCGAGCAAGAAGGCTGACAAGCGGCCAAAAACAGAGAAAAAACTCCTAAAGTCGAACCGGTTGCTGCCGCAAATTCATTCCAAAACAGTTCCGGATACTTTACTTCATGCTGTTTCCACCAGTTCAACAGCAGAGCTTCCCGCTCATCCGGACTCACGTGCTTATGTACCTGCAAATCACAGTATAATCCCACCCAGATCAAAACCTGTTCTTCAACGATCGGATAGCCCGGCAGCATCTTGACGT
The DNA here is from genome assembly GCF_042652925.1 of Effusibacillus consociatus. Lineage (NCBI taxonomy): Bacteria > Bacillati > Bacillota > Bacilli > Caryophanales > Alicyclobacillaceae > Effusibacillus > Effusibacillus consociatus. The sequence goes on along the minus strand of NZ_JBHSHC010000099.1, from coordinate 101,848 downwards.
GTTCCCGGCAGGTGCGGACCAATTTTTCCAAGTATCCACCGTCTTCGCTTGGCTCACCATTCAACCTGCGTACCCGATAATAATCATGCACCGGTCGTGTTAACGAAACGGCATCCAACATCGATTCATGCAGACTGCGAAAGTCTTCCGGATCAAATGAACTGCTTCGGTCACACAGATTATCCAAATAATCGCTGATGGTTTGAAACGCTACAACCAACGGAATCAAAATATGCCGAGCAGCAAAATCGGCTGCAGCATAAACACAGCCCCCTTCACAATGGAAGGTTTTATCCCGAATACTGGCTAATGCTTGCTGACGAAGTTCGCTATCCGGAATCGCCAGCGCATTTTCATGCCAATAGTTCAATTGTTGATGCACTTCTGGCAGCACATATCGATACGTTCTATATAAGAAGGTCCAAGTATTCATCCGATGGGCTTCCCCTTCCCCCCTCTGTCGCAATGCCTTATTCTCCTTATCATAACAAAAAAAATAAGCATAAGTCTGCCGTTTCCAACAAACTTTATGCTTTATAACTAGCAGAATCGATCAAAGTGTGTTATTCCGGCCATACCACGGGCTGATCCGATATAACCCCATCCGTACGCGTCCATGCATTGAGACTGTTTTCAGCAGCTTGGATCACAATATAATAGAGATCCTCCGTTGAATTATTGCGCCACGTCCTGATACCTTTCGGAACAACCCGAATCACGGTACCCTCCTGAACTTCAAGAACCTGTCCGTCCACCTGAAATTGCCCTGTACCTTTTATGAAAATATACAGTTCTTCATTCTCCCTATGCTGATGATAAAAGGGAACCGCCGCACCCGCCGGAAGCTTGTTCAATGATACTTCCATTCCGTTAAGAGCGAGGACCTCCTTTAGAAAAAGCTTTCCGCGGGCTTTCCGGCCCCCACTCATTTCAATTACATGTTGATCCCAGTTTTCCAATCTGCCAGTTTCAACCGCGGTGTAGTTGTGGCCTTCCGTTTTGGTGATTTCCGCCATAAGTCACCCCTCCTGTTTTTGGACCGATCAGTCTCTTTTTACCTTAAAAAAATTTCCTGAATTCCCCTCGACCATTTATCACCCGACTATTACGGACCGATCGGTCTCATTCATGAACAATATACTTCGCCATAAGTCCCTTTGTCAACAAATTTTTCCAATCGCGACAAAGCGATTTGGCTTCATACTCGCAGGGAGAGGTCACTTTGATTACATTAACACGATGGCCCTAATTCTTACTTGAATCAAAAAAGTAGTCTTCTGGCTTGGGACCGATTCTGATTTCTTCGCCGGTGTGCAGATCCAACATTCAAAGCTCGTTTTCCAGCCGCTTCTCTTTGACTTTCCGGAACAGGACATGGTATCCGTCCTTGGAAACCGCATCAGGTATGCCGGAAATCAAAAATTCCTTGGTCTCGGGCATGAAGATGTCGGCGACCAGCAGGGTGTTTTTTTCGGTGGCTGCCGCAAATATTCGATGGTTCAATGTATCTACAAGGCGAAGATTCCCGTGCTGAGAGCTATTAATCAGCATGTTTTCTTCCGAGCCGTCCGCCTTGATCAGGTAGATGTCGAATTTTCCATTTGAAAGGGCTGTTGCTCGGTTTGAGGCAAATGCGATTTTTTCGTGGGCAACAGGGCGCGCACCTTCAGCCCAATATAACTCGGGAAAAGTACCTTTACTTTGTTCGAGAACTTTCTTTCTGAATGCTTCATAATCGGCCTGCTCAAATAAAGGCCGCTGCTTTCCGTCGGGAGCGTGTAAGTACACGTTGGAAAAATCCGGAGTCGTGACAATTCTTTCACCCGTGGACAATTTTCTCTGATCCCGGGGATTCATGAATTCGTACGCGTTGACTTCAAACGCTGCCGTCCGCTCGTCAGTTTCTTTGTTTCTCATTCTTCCGCTCAACGCCCCGTCGAGCAAAGTTAAATGAGGCTCTCCGGGAACGAAGTTTACAATTTTCCATTTCAACCATCTCTGATCAAAATTGATGCCCCGCCAGAATGCTTTTTCAATTCCGTTTTCTGCCACTCTAAACGTGACCGTCCCCCTAGGATGTCCGTCTTTCTTCCGAACAGAAACTTCTTCCAACGACTTGACATAGAAGCCTTTCTCCTTAAGCCTCTTGACTCGATTCACCCATGTCTCTTTCGCTTCTTCCCGTGACATTGTTGGCTCCACGTCGAAATAGGTGTCAAAATACCCAACGTATTCAAAAGCTTTTTCATATTCTTCTTTGATCAGATGCTCAAAGAAATTGCGAACCGACTTTTCAGCTTTTTCCGCTTCTTGAAAGCGCAGGATCGGTACAGTGATCCGAACCAACGCAAGTGTCACCAGGGGAATCAGAGCCGTTATTTTTCTTTTCATCCAGGGCCTCCGAACTGTAAAATATTGTTATCCTTACAATTCGATGTTTATCTTTTAATTCCCTGCCTAAAACCAAAGATCTGTACGCTTACGGCAAATAAAAGTCCGGGCAAACACGCCCGGACTCTCAAGTCTATTTTTAACAGGTTTAATGAGCTTCTTCGATTTTCACCGGCAATTCGAATTGTTCTTCGGGCAATCGCTGAATCCGAATTCTTTCAATTCGGTTCTCATTGACTTCTTCGATCTCAAACAGGAAACCGTCTTTTTTTACCGTATCTCCTTTTTCAGGTTTTTTGGATAGAACGGAGTACATCCACCCGCCCAATGTATCAACGTCGACATCGTCGATTTCCGTCCCTAACAAATCGTTGACTTCTTCAAGAAGAACGCGGCCTTCCACGGAGTACCCATCCACTGTTTTTTGAACCTCAGGAAGTTCTTCACTGTCAAATTCATCCCGAATATCTCCAACAAGTTCTTCGATAATATCTTCCATGGTGATAAGACCCGCAGTTCCACCGTATTCGTCCAAAACGACTGCGATTTGCATCCGGTTTTTCTGCATTTGTTTCAAGACCGAACTGATTTCGGCCGCTTCGGATACCATAATAATGTTCCGCAAAATTTTCTTTAAGGAGAAACCTTCATTCCGATTTAGTTGCAAATACAGGTCTTTGATATGAACAAATCCGATAATGTGGTCCTTGTCCCCCTGCGAAACCGGATAGCGGGTATGGTGCTCTTGTTGGATTTTACGCAGTATCTCATCGCGTGTGTCGTCAATATCGATCGTCGCCATATCGACTCGCGGAACCATGATTTCCCTCGCGATTCGATCGGAGAATTCGAATATGTTGTCAAACAAAGCCATTTCCGTGTTGTCGATTAAGCCGCTTCTATGGCTTTGGTTCATCAGAATCCGAATCTCTTCTTCGGTGTGAGCAAGTTCCCCTTCTTTTGCCGGTTCGATCCCCATCCACTTGAGCAGGGTATTAGCCGTCCCGTTTAACATCCAGATAAACGGATACATCAGCTTGTGGAACCAGATTAGAGGACGAGCGATATTTAATACGGTTCCTTCAGCACGCTGAATCGCAAGAGACTTCGGAGCGAGTTCACCCAATACAATGTGAAGGAACGTAATAACGGCGAACGCAACCACAAACGCGATAGTGTGAATGGCTATCCCAGGGACACCAAACGCCGTAAGGGGTTTTTCAATCAAGCGAGCAATCGCCGGTTCACCAATCCAACCAAGCCCCAAAGATGCGAGGGTGATCCCAAGTTGGCAGGCGGAAAGATACGCGTCCAAATTGCCTGTAATTTTCTGTGCCACTTTCGCTCTGCGATTTCCTTCCTCAACCAGCTGCGTCAATCGGCTGGAGCGAATTTTCACCATCGCAAACTCCGCTGCGACGAAGAAACCATTCAAGAAAACGAGAAACAGCACCAAGAACAAGTTCAACAACGTAGAACCCGGATCGTCCAATTATTCGTCCCTTCTAGCGAGGGACTCCACCTCCTGATTATTTGTGTGTTTTTAAATTAACGGTTCTCGCCAAAAAGGATGTGCAGAGTGTGCGCCAAAGAAGTACACTGAACCGACATCTGTTTAGTGAGGACCCGTAACTGATGTTCGTTCAATTTCGACAACAGCGGTTTTAGTTCCAGCAGACGATCCTCCAACTTGTGGAGTTGTTCGCATATTTCGTGCATTTTTTCGGAAAAGTCCTCAGCCGGAATACTTTCTCCGTGGAGAACTCTTAGTCTCTCGCGAATTTCCTCCAGCGACAGTTTTTCCTTCTTGTATAATTCAATCAGCTTTAACTGTTGCAGCGCTTCTTCCGGGTAATATCGATAGCTTGATTCCGTCCGTTCAAAAGTGAGCAACCCGAGCTGAGTGTAGTAATCAATTGTTCGTTTCGACAAGTTGGCAGCTGCCGCCAGTTCTCCTATTCGATACAATTTCCCATTTGATTCATCCTCTCGATTGAACTTAAATTCATTGTAGAATTTTAAAAATGTACAGTCAAACGTGATGGTGTCATATATTCGGGTCCTTAAACCGAAATTTGGGTCTGGAGACCATTGTAGCCCCCACAGTTTTACCCATGGGGGCTTTTCTCGTGAAAGCGCGTTATTGCAGTCTTCTCAATTCTCAACCTTAACTCCATTTTCTTCAAAAGTTCTTGCAGCGCTTTGGCCCGGCCAGTCAAGCGGCCTGCTGTCAGATTCAACTCATCCACCGTAGCGGTTACTTCTTCCGTGGCTGCAGCCGTTTCTCTTTCCCATTGGACGAGATGTGGAAATTTTTTTCGGCCATCTCATGTACGGAAGACAATAAGTATTTTAATTGACTTCCTCCCGGTTTTTTCTGATCAAAAAGAAATTCAATATTCAGCAAGCCCCAATAAAAAAAAACCGCCCCCCTTTTCGGGAGTTGGCATTAGGTTGAATTCTTGACTTATATTTTACTACTATTTCCGTTCTATGATGGACATTTCAAGAACAGGAATTAACTCCTTATGATCACTAGCGGAACGAATGGTCGCATTCAGTATATTTTTTGGATCCACTTGACTCCAGTCCAAAACGTGCCCAGATAAAAGTGCTAAACACCGAATAAATTCTCGTTAGGGTTCTTCCGTTACCTTCTCGAAACGGATGGAGAACATTCAACTCTGCCATATAATACGCCAGTCGTTCAACGTGTTTCACCAATGATAAACCTTTTAAGTAATTGTCCTGCTTCAGTTCGCCAATAATACGATCTGCCTCTGAGTAAATATATTGTGGTAAAGCAAATCTGAAATTGCCTTTTGAAATGTCTTCGTCTCTAACCTTCCCAGCAAAAGGGTATACGTCTTGGAATATAAACCAGTGAATTTTAGACAAATGTTTGAAATCAAAATTACCATTAATCGGTTTCAGATTAAGTTGATGGAGCCTTGCAGTGGTAGCGTACTTTTCAAACCGTTCAAGTTGATCCAGTTCTCTTAAGTTAGCTTTATTAATTAAAACATCGGTTTCCGGATAACAATATCTTGACTGTTTACTCTGGTACATTCATTGCAAATTCCTTAGCTCTTTTCAAGAATTCAGACTGGGATATTTTACCTCTAGATTTCTCTAACAAGAAATGTTCCTCTTCAGGAGAAAATGTAAATCCCTCAATTTGTAACGATGCTTTTGCATTTCGAAAAGCATCCCGAAGTTGTTTTTCAGAATATTTATTTACACGCACACGAATAAACCTTCTCGTTTGGTTCAAGTGTTCATTGTACAATTGAACTTTGAGAAATTTAGGCATGAAAGCACCTCATCCTATCCAAAGTAAACCGACCCCTCTTATTTTATTATACACATAAGGAAGCTTATACACATAAGGAAGCATTTTTACATACACTATCCCCTATATTGTAGTATAAAACGATGAAACCACCAAAGAAGCCAACTTCATCTTCGAAAGTTGGCTTCTTTGGTGGTTTTTGGTTGGTGGAGGCGAGGGGAATCGAACCCCTGTCCGAAGACCTCGCTACATAAGCTTCTCCGGGTGCAGTCCGCTCTACTTGAAGTTTCGCCTCACACCCGCCGAGGGACAGGCTGGTGTGAGGCTAGTCTGCTGAATTTCACCTGGCGCACACAGACCGATGCGTCCAGACTATCCGGCTAAGATGACGTCCTAGCCTCTACACCGGCGATAGAGGATAGAACGGCTAGCTGCAATTAAGCAGCGTAAGCGAGGTTGTTGTTTTTGTTTGCGTTTATATTTACGCCCGCGTTTTTAACGTGTCCGCAGCCCCACGACCCGCTACTCATGCTCGAACAATCCCCGTCGAATCCAAAAACGCCCCCAAATGAAACACCCCACAAAGTGACGTGAAGCGTTGCAGAAACACCGAGTACTTTGCGGGGACCCCGTAAATGCAACAGGATCCGAGTACTCATGTGAACCCGAAAAAATCAAACAGAATTTGATCCAGCAACTCTTAGCATACCATAAAATCGGTCTCAAATCGATGGCAGATTGTGACTGACTTGCTTAGTATTTCTGCCGTTCGCGGAGCGCTCTTTGCATTTCCCGCTGAGCATCCCGTTTCGCTTCCGATTCCCGCTTGTCATAGTGCTTCTTCCCTTTGGCAAGACCCAGCAATACTTTGCAGAAACCATTTTTCACATAAAGCTTCAGCGGAATCAGGGAATACCCTCTTTCTTTAGTTTGCCCCAACAGCTTCATAATTTCTCCTTTGTGTAAAAGGAGCTTGCGGCTGCGTGTAGGATCGACATTGAATCGGTTGCCCTGTTCAAAGGGTGACACATGCATGTTAATCAGCCATGCCTCTCCGTTGGAGATCCGTGCGAAACTGTCCTGCAGGTTGGCCTTACCCTGACGAATCGACTTAATCTCGGTTCCGGTCAGCACAATTCCCGCTTCATAGGTGTCTTCAATAAAATAATCGTGCGATGCTTTTTTATTTTGCGCCAATGCTTTCGGCCCTTCGTCTTTTTTCGCCATGCAAGTCCACCTCCTTGTGCAGTAGCAAACTATACTATAACAAGTCCGGGACAGCTCAGTCAACTGTCGGCTGAGATTCGCCGTTGAACAAAAAACCCACCAAAGCGGTGGGGTCAAACTGTTATCGTAGTTCGAAACCTTAGGCAACGCTATAACCGTGTTCATCAGTTGCGAGAATATAACCGTGCTCATCGGTTGCAAGCATGTAGCCATGTTCGTCAGTTGCAACAGGTGAATACCCATGCTCGTCGGTCGCTACTGTCAATGCCGCAGTTCCAAAAGCAAGAGTCGTCAATACAAACAGAGCCAGCCAAATCTTTTTCATAGCAATCCCCTCTTTTACAAAAGATTTTTCATGTACACCTTGGATCTTTCCATGGTGGACATAGCTTTCTCGACATCGCCAAGTTCTTGATAGCACTTGCTGAGCATTGGCAGTACCTTCACCAAGTCGGCAATCCGGGAGTATTTGTGGTAAATGGGGATCGATCGCTCCAGAAACACGATGGCCTCTTCGTAATTTTTCTTTTGATAGCTGATTTGCGCCATCACCTTATACAAATACGCTCGTGAATGATGTTCTTCGTCACAGCTCTCAATGCCTTTTTGGGCATATTCGGCGGCTTTGTCCAGATTGCCTCGATGCACTTCGATTTGAGCCATTTCGCTGTAGACACCAGGCAGCATTTCTCTATATTTATGCTCCTGGTACTCAGCTAAACACTCTTCGAGCATTTTAAGTGCCAATTCATACTTGGCTGTCACTCCTAATAATACCCCATAGTTATACTTGGCAGCAATACTATTTTTTTCCACAGGCAGCTTGCTGAACATTTCTAGAGATTTCTCATAATAATCCTTTGATTTCTCATAATCTCCAAGGTTCTTATATTCGATCCCGAGGTTCATCAGCATTGTGGCAGCCCGTGACAAATGATCCGGCAGGTAATACTCGTAAGCGGCTTGATGGTACTTGACGCTCTTTTCATATTGTCCGAAACGGGAATTGGCCACACCAAGCAGATTCTTGACCCTTGCTTTCAGAAAACGTTCCGCTTCCGGCAGATCTTCTAATACGAGGTCCGCTTTTTGTCCGTAAAATACCGCGAGACTCAGATTGTGCAGTTTATAGTAAGCGTCGCCTAACTGATAGTACACTTTTGCGACAAATTCCCGATCGTCCCCTACCTGAACCGCATTTAAGACCTCGTCCAACTTCTCAATAGCTTCCTGGACTTTGCCGGTGTTCTGCAAACAAATGGCGACCTGATACTCCAGTTCATGTGGTTCCACCACATTCGGACGCTCCTCCAACTGTTTGAGAAACTTGAGAGCAGCCCCATATTGCTGAAACTCCATGAGATCCACAGCGAACCGGTACAGAGCTCTGCCGCCCAAATCCAGATAAACGTCCTTCAGAAAGGTCTCAACAGAAACTCCAAGCCGTTCAATGATTTGCAAAAGCAGTTCTGTTGAGGGGTTCGCTTTATTGCCCTCTATTTGTGAAATCATGCTTGGTGTAACCAAACCTGAGGCCAATTCTGTCTGTGTAATGCCTCTCCATACACGAAGCCTTTGTATCTTGTCTCCGAGCGAAATCATTCTCTGCCCCCCATTTGGACTCAATCTCTATATAAGTTAAACTATCATAACAGACGAAATTTTACAATTTGTAAATAAAAATAATTTTTACCCACCCCTCCCAACAGTAAAAAAGAACCCAACAAGGGTTCTTAACTAAACTTTCGCTCGTTTTTTCTTTTTTACCTTGGCCGCCTTTTTGGCGACCGCCTTTAATCCCGCTTTTTTTTCAGCGGCGCCGCTCCTGGCGGAGTCCCCCCGGTGCCGCTTTCGTTTGCGCTGCGGTTTACCGTTTCGCTCGTTCACGGCTTTGGCCTCTCCGCCTCTTTTCTCAGTCCGTTTTCCTTCTTTGCCGGCTCGACCTCCTCGGCCTGTACCACGGTACTCGCCGCCTTCAAGCATACGGAAATCAATCGTTCTCGATTCTTTATTGACCGCTTCCACCCGAACCTTGACCTGATCACCGATCCGAAACGTTCTGCCGGTCCGCTCACCAACGAGCATATACTGTTTTTCATCATGATGATAATAATCATCTTCCAGATAGGAAACATGAACCAGCCCTTCAATTGAGTTATCCAACTCGACAAAGATTCCAAACGCCGTTACGCCGGATATAAATCCATCGAACTCTTCCCCGACCTTATTTTCCATAAATTGAACCTTTTTCACAAGATCGGTTTCCCTTTCCGCGTCAACTGCCAAACGCTCCCGTTCGGATGAATGTTGGGCGGTCTCAGGCAGTTTGGAACGCAGATATTCCATTCGTTCAGGCGTCAAGCTGCCTCCGTTGTCAATCGCTTCCCGGATAATTCGGTGAATCACCAAGTCCGGATATCGACGGATAGGAGAAGTAAAATGGCTGTAGTACTCGGCGGCCAATCCAAAATGTCCAAGCGGTTCATAAGAATATTTTGCTTGCTTCATTGAACGCAGCATCACAGTTGAAATAATGCGCTCCTCCGGCTTGTCCTTGATTTCCTCCAACAATCTTTGCAAAGCTCTCGGGTGAACTTTTTTGCCGATCCCTTTCAAGCTGTACCCAAAGTTATAAATAAAATCGTTAAAATCACCGATTCTCTCACCGTCCGGCTCTTCATGGATCCGATACAAAAACGGCACGTTCAGCCAGTGGAAATGTTCGGATACCGTCTCGTTAGCGGCCAGCATAAACTCTTCAATAATCTGTTCTGCAACAGAACGTTCCCGTTTCCGGATCTCGACAGGTTTTCCTTCCCGATCCACAATGATTTTCGTTTCAACGAAGTCAAAATCGATCGCGCCCCGGTGCATTCGGCGGGCGCGGAGCTTCATCGCCAGATCTTCCATTAACTCAAAGTCGGGCACAAGTTCTTTGTATCTTTCGATTAATTCCGGATCCTTGCCCACCAGGATCTTGCGGACGTTTGTATAGGTCATGCGTTCATTGGTTTTGATCACACTGGGATAAATATCATGGCGCACCAATTCCAAATCGGGTGACCACTCCATGTCGCAGGTAAGTGTCAGACGATCCACTTTCGGATTCAGGGAACAAATTCCGTTTGACAAACGATGCGGAAGCATCGGAATAACCCGATCCACAAGGTACACGGATGTCCCGCGATTGTAAGCTTCAATGTCGAGTGGTGAATTTTCCTTAACGTAGTACCCGACATCCGCAATATGGACACCCAGCAGGATATTCCCGTTTGGCAGACGTTCAACCGACACCGCATCGTCCAGGTCCTTCGCATCCTCACCGTCGATCGTGACCATCCTGCGATCCCTCAAATCCCGTCTCCCTTTGAGATCTTCTTCCGAAATCGTATCCGGAACCGCTTCCGCCGCTTGAAGGACTTCTTCCGGAAAAGATTCCGGCAGCCCGTGTTTGCGGATCACAGCCAGAATGTCAACGCCAGGTTCATCCGGATATCCAAGAACCTCAATGACTTTGCCTTGAATAGACTTCCAGCCCTCGGGAAAATGAGTAATTTCGGCGACGACCTTCATGCCGTCAGCCGCACCATTAAAGTCCGCCTCCGGTATGAAAAGTTCAATCCCTAAACGTTGATCGTCCGGAATGATGAACGCGTAATGCTGGTGAGAAATAAACGTTCCCACTACCGTCTTGTGTACCCGTTCAAGGATGCGTATAATCTCGCCTTCCCTGCGGCCGTTGGCGCCAGCCTTCTTATGTACGCGTGCAATCACTTTATCGCCGTGCATGGCACCATTCATATCTCCCGCATTGACAAACACGTCTCCGTTAGGGATCTCCTCCGGATCGGTCGGGATCACGAAGCCAAAGCCTTTCGCCTTTCCCTGCAGCCTTCCAACCACCAGATTCATCTTGGAAGGCAGACCGTAGCGGTGTGTCCGGGTCCGTACGACTATCCCTTCGTCTTCCATGCGGTTCAACAACTTAACGAAATCTTCCAGTTCGTCACCGTCGTGGATGCCCAAAGCTTCTTTCAATTCTTGCACGTTCATCGGTTTATATAATTTTGCCTTCATAAAATCAACGATTCTATTCTCCAAACTTCCCACCTCCTGGCGCGACAATTAACCCACAAAAGTAACATATGTGTTGATGTTGCCTGTGCCAATATTATAAACGAATCAATTCCTTGCTACTCAAGAACGCCGCCACGTCCTCAAACACCTGCTCCCTGTCATGGTCGACGGTTAAAATATGTCCCGAATTTGGATACCACTTTATTTGTTTTTGCCGAGAACCGATGTGTTTATAAATATACTCCGCACTTTCCGGCCGCACCGTCGTATCCTGTTCTGCCTGAAGAATAAAAGCCGGCGCTTTAATCTCCCGCAATTCGTTTCGAACTGTCCGAATCAGCTTTAACAGTTCGGTCACACAGCGAATTGGAGTCTTTTTATAGCCTGCCAAATACATGTCGATATGTTCCGGATGAGCACCTCTGTGTACGTGAAACTTTTTAAAAGGTACGACAAATCGCGAAAATTTGGCACGACGATCCGTGAGGAAAACCGGCGCACACATGGGAATTACTCCTGCAACAGGCAACCTTGCCGCGATATGAAGCGCCAGTGCTCCCCCCATGGACAGACCGGCTACATACACTTGATCGCACTTCCGCTGCAATTCAAAAAAGGCATCCCCCGCCGATTTTATCCAATCCTTCATTCCGGTTTTCATCATCTGTTCGGGAGTTGTACCGTGTCCGGCCAACAAAGGCGCTTTCACGGTGACCCCCTTGCTCGCAAGATATTCCCCCATTGGCCGCAGCTCGGACGGAGTCCCGGTAAAGCCGTGAATCAGCAATACCCCCGTTTTGCCGCCTGGAAATTCAAACGCTTCCGGTCTCTTCAAAGTCATTGCCTGACCCTCCCAATTCTATTCCAAACTATCCATTCACGATTCCAGCACAGACCCATCATATGACGGGACACGGGCAAAAAATGAATCTTCTATGCCCCGCTATTAAAAAGTACCGCCCCAACGGAGCGGTACTTGTATAGTTTCCCAATTTAAATTTAAGAATGTGTCACAAGCCAAGCTACCCATACAGACAATAGAATAAACGCAGTTGCCAATCCGGCAGTGATCTTTGCAAAAACAGCATCCATCCCACGCGCTTTGCGACCAATCATTTGTTCCGCACCGCCCGTAATAGCACCAGACAAACCTGCACTGCGTCCAGACTGAAGCAGTACAGTGAGAATGAGCAGAACACTGACGACTACAAGCAGGATTTTTGCAAATGCAATCATACGATCACCTCCCGGCCTGTACTATTGTAACACAGGTCCTGGCAAGTGGCAAGAATCCTATTTTTTGAGATTATAGAACGCTTTTTGGCCACCGTACTGACTTGTGTAGTCGAGCATATCTTCAATGCGCAGCAGTTGGTTGTACTTGGCGACCCGGTCGGTACGAGACGGAGCTCCCGTCTTGATTTGACCAGCGTTGGTCGCTACGGCAATGTCCGCAATGGTTACATCTTCCGACTCCCCGGAACGGTGAGAGATCACGGCAGTATAACCCGCACGCTTTGCCATTTCAATCGCGTCGAATGTTTCAGTGAGTGTACCGATCTGATTTACTTTTACGAGAATCGAGTTGCCGACACCCTGTTCAATTCCTTGCGCAAGACGCTCTGTATTTGTAACGAAGAGGTCGTCTCCTACCAGCTGCACCTTGGAGCCCAGACGTTCGGTCAGTTTCTTCCAGCCATCCCAATCGTCTTCCGACAAACCGTCTTCGATTGAGAGAATCGGATATTTGCCGGTCAGTTCTTCATACCAGGCAACCATTTCCTCGGAGGTTCTGGTTACGCCTTCGCCTTCCAAATGGTATTTGCCGTCTTTGTACATCTCGGTGGATGCCACGTCAAGCGCCAGGAAAATCTGCTCGCCCGGCTTATACCCTGCACGTTCAATAGCGGTGATAATCACTTTTAACGCTTCTTCGTTGGACTTCAGGTTCGGAGCAAATCCGCCCTCATCGCCAACTGCGGTGTTCAATCCTTGTTCTTTGAGAACCGACTTCAGGCTGTGGAATACTTCAGCACCCATCCGCAGCGCTTCGCGGAAGCTGTCTGCGCCAACCGGCATGACCATGAACTCCTGAATGTCGACATTGTTATCCGCGTGAGCTCCGCCGTTCAAGATGTTCATCATCGGAACCGGCAGAGTTTTTGAATTGAATCCGCCCAAGTATACGTACAGCGGCAATCCAAGAAAATCGGCTGCAGCATGTGCAACGGCCATCGATACACCGAGAATTGCATTTGCTCCGAATTTCCCCTTATTCGGAGTGCCATCCAGCTCGATCATCAATTTGTCGATTCCGACCTGATCCAATGCATCCATGCCAACGATCTCCGGACCGATCACTTCATTTACGTTCTCTACTGCCTGCAGAACGCCTTTACCAAGGTAACGACCCTTATCGCCATCACGAAGCTCCACAGCTTCATAGGCACCGGTCGAAGCACCCGACGGTACGATTGCCCGGCCGATCGCACCGCTTTCCAGTTCGATTTCCACTTCAACGGTCGGATTTCCGCGGGAATCCAAAACTTCTCTTGCTCGTACGTCATAAATAATACTCATTCCTCATCATCCTTTGCATGAAAATAATTGGGTAACTGCCTTATTGAACAATCAATGACTTGCCTGTCATTTCCGAAGGCTGCTGCAGTTCAAGCAGCGTTAACAGAGTAGGCGCCACATCCGCCAGAATGCCGCCTTCCCGGAGCGAAAGCCCATTTTTGGTAACAATACAAGGCACCGGTTGTGTAGTGTGAGCCGTCCAAGGTTTTCCCGTTGCCTCATCAATCATGATGTCTGCGTTCCCATGGTCCGCGATGATCACGGCAACTCCGCCTTTTTCAAGGATCTTGTCGACAACTCGTCCCAAACACTCATCAACAACTTCCACCGCTTTGATGGCCGCTTCGAGTACACCGGTATGGCCCACCATATCCGGGTTCGCAAAGTTGAGGATGATCGCGTCAAATTTGTCGGCTTCGATCTCTTTGACCACTGCATCTGTCACTTCGTAGGCACTCATTTCCGGCTTGAGGTCATACGTCGCCACTTTTGGTGAAGGGATCAAGATGCGCTCTTCTCCCTCAAACTGTTCTTCCCGGCCCCCGGAGAAAAACGAAGTCACATGCGGGAATTTCTCCGTTTCGGCAATCCTCAGCTGTTTGAGCCCATTCTGAGTAAGCACTTCGCCCAACGTGTTGTCCAAGTCGGTCGGCTTGTACGCAACATATCCGTCCACCGATTCTGAAAAATGAGTCAGACAGACATAGTATAATTCTTTCGGACATTTCGGGCCACGGTCAAATCCGCGAAAATCTTTGTTTGTGAACGCCTGCGAAATCTGGATCGCACGATCCGGCCGGAAATTAAACATAATCACCGCATCTTCGTCTTTGATCTGCCCTACAGGAGAACCGTCCGGGTTCACAATCACCGTCGGCATTACAAACTCATCCGTTACCGATTTGTCGTAGCTTTCTTTCAGTGCAAGAATCGGGTCCGTATACTGCGGTCCTTCTCCGTACACCATTGCCCGGTAGGCCTTTTCCGTTCGTTCCCAGCGCTTGTCACGATCCATAGCGTAATAGCGCCCTTGAACAGTAGCCAGTTTCCCGACTCCGAGTTCATTCATTTTGTTTTGCAAATCACGAATGTAGTTTACCGCTGTATGAGGCATAACGTCCCGTCCATCCAAGAACGCATGCACGAACACTTTGTCGACTTGTTCCTTTTTCATCAATTCCAGCAGCGCGAACAGATGCTTAATATGGCTGTGTACACCGCCGTCTGACACCAACCCGTACATATGCAATTGAGTCCCTTTTTCTTTCACGTGTTTGATTGCATTCAAAAATACGGGGTTATCAAAGAACTCGCCTTCCCGGATCGACTTGCTGATTCGCGTTAAGTCCTGATACACGATGCGCCCTGCTCCAATATTGAGATGCCCGACTTCGGAGTTTCCCATCTGGCCCTCCGGCAAGCCAACCGCTTCGCCGGATGCGGTAAGTTGAGTATGGGGATACGTTTCCCAGTAGCGGTCGAAGTTCGGTTTCTTTGCAAGCGCAACCGCGTTTCCCTCAACGCCATCACGCAAGCCAAAGCCATCGAGGATAATCAGTGCGACAGGTTTAGGTCTTGTCATTTCGTTGCCCTCCTTACTTCACAGCTCCGCGAATGAGTCCCACATAGGAGTCAGGAGCCAGGCTCGCACCGCCGACAAGCGCGCCGTCAATGTCCGGCTGCGCCAAATATTCTCCGATATTCTCAGGCTTCACCGATCCGCCATACTGAATTCGAATCCGGCTTGCAGTTTCTCCATCATACAATTCGGCCACTGTCTTGCGGATATGGGCAATCACTTCATTTGCATCGGCAGCTGTTGAGGACTTGCCTGTACCAATCGCCCAGATCGGTTCGTAGGCGATGGTCAGTCCGGCAGCTTGCCCTGCTTCGATGCCTGCCAATGCGGCACGTGTTTGTGTCTCCACAATCGAGAATGTCTGACCTGCTTCCCGCTCGGAAAGATCCTCTCCTACACATACGATGGGCACCAAATCATGCTTGAGAGCCGCCTGTACTTTTTTGTTCACCGTTTCATTCGTTTCGTTAAAATAGGCCCGACGCTCCGAGTGACCGATAATTACATAGCGGACCCCCAAGTCGGTCAGCATCCGGGGTGCAACTTCCCCCGTGTAAGCTCCTTCTTCCGCAAAATGAATATTCTGTGCGCCTACAGCAATTTTCGATCCTGCTAACGCCTCTTGCAGCACACTCAGTGTGGTAAAAGGGGCGCATACAACCATCTCCACACCGGAAACGTTCTGCAGCTCGTTCTTAACGGCAGCAGCAAACTCCCTTGCTTCCGCTGTGGTTTTATACATTTTCCAATTCCCTGCTATAACCGGAGTCCGTGACATCTTCTTCTCCTGTCTCCTCTCTGCTTATCGTTTCTACTTATCGTTCAGGGCTGCTACTCCCGGAAGGATCTTGCCCTCCAGGAACTCCAAAGACGCGCCTCCGCCGGTTGAAATGTGGGTCATTCGATCAGCCAGTCCACTTTTTTCAACTGCCGCTACAGAATCTCCGCCACCGACAATGGTTGTGCCTTTCACTTCCGCTACAGCCTGCGCAATTGCGTTGGTCCCTTTTGCAAACGCTTCAAACTCGAACACGCCCATCGGACCGTTCCAGATCACGGTTTTTGAGGAACGAATGGCCTCTTGGTACTTGGCTGACGTTTTCGGTCCAATATCGAGCGCCATCCAATCGTGAGGAACCTCATTTAACTCAACGACTTTGTGTTCTGCGTCTGCGGCAAAACCGGAAGCTGCCACAAGATCAACCGGCAAGAGAAGATCGACTCCCTTTTCTTTGGCGCGTTCAACCAACGCTTTTGCATCCTCAAGCTTCTCGGGCTCAATCAGCGACTTGCCAAGCTGATAACCAAGACCGGCCAAGAATGTATTCGCCATGCCGCCGCCGATAATCAGACAATCCACTTTCGTCAGCAGGTTCTCGATCACCGTAATTTTATCACTGACCTTCGCTCCCCCGATAATTGCGGTAAAAGGACGTTCAGGGTTCGACAATGCTCTGCCCATAATCGAAATTTCTTTTTCCATCAGGAAGCCGGCGACTGCGGGCAGGTGATCGGCGATCCCTGCCGTAGAAGCATGCGCCCGATGGGCAGCTCCAAACGCATCGTTTATGTAAATATCCGCAAGTTCAGAAAACTGGCGGGCAAGTTCGGGATCGTTTTTCTCCTCGCCTTTATGAAAGCGGACATTCTCTAATAATAAAACGTCCCCTTCATTCATTAAAGAAATGCGTTCTTTGACATGCGGCCCCACTGAATCACTTGTTTTTTCAACATTTACGCTCAATAGCTCCGATAACCGTACAGCAACGGGATCAAGGCTGAATTTAGGGTTTACCTCGCCCTTCGGACGTCCCAAATGGCTCGCCAAAATCACTTTGGCCCCCCGATCCATCAAGTATCTGATGGTTGGAAGCGCTGCCTGAATCCGTGTATCGTCCGTAATTTTTCCGTCTTCCAACGGGACATTAAAATCCACTCGAACAAACACTCGCTTGCCTTTAACATCAATGTCACGCAGAGTCTTCTTTTCCACTTTGGTTCCCTCCGACCCAAAAATAAAACTTTTTCTATTAGGGGTTCCATCCATACGCAAAAAGGAGAATCCATCATTCTCCTCAGCGTCTCATTTTACCAAAGTTGAGACGGGACGTAAATCGTCCCGTCTCATGTCACCGGGGGACTATTTCTGTCCCGACCGGACATTAAAACGATTTCTTGGCAATATATTCGATCAGATCAACCACTCGGTTTGAGTAGCCCCACTCGTTGTCATACCAGGACACAACTTTCACCATTGTGCCGTCGATTACCATGGTCGACAGTGCATCGATGTAGGAGGAATGGGAATTTCCATTAAAATCGCTGGACACTAACGGCTTTTCCGTATACCCAAGGATTCCTTTCAGCGGACCTTCCGCGGCCGCTTTCAAAACTGCATTTACTTCTTCCACGGTAGCAGCTTTTTCTACTTCCACGTTGAGATCAACCACCGAAACGTTTGGTGTCGGAACACGCATTGCAAAACCGTTCAGTTTGCCCTTCAACTCCGGCAGAACCAATGCGACAGCTTTTGCCGCCCCGGTTGAAGTTGGGATGATATTCACCGCCGCAGCACGGGAACGACGCAGATCCTTATGCGGCAAATCAAGGATTTGCTGGTCGTTTGTGTAGGAATGGACGGTGGTCATAAGACCATGCTTGATCCCGAACTTTTCATGCAGCACTTTCGCAAAAGGAGCCAGGCAGTTCGTTGTACAGGAAGCATTCGAAATCACGTTGTGAGCCTTCGGATCGTATTTATCTTCGTTAACTCCCATCACAATCGTGATGTCTTCGTTGCTTGCAGGTGCAGAAATAATCACTTTCTTTGCTCCGCCACCCGTAATATGCGCTTCTGCTTTTGCTTTATCCGTAAAGCGTCCGGTTGATTCGACAACCACGTCAACTCCAAGTTGAGCCCACGGCAGGTTGCCGGGTTCACGCTCAGCCAGTACTTTGATCTCTTTGCCGTTTACAAACAATGAACCTTCGCGACCCTCGATTTCTGCGTCCAGGATTCCGTGCACAGAGTCATATTTCAGCAAATGAGCAAGTGTTTCTGCATCGGTCAGGTCATTGACCGCAACAACTTCAACCCCAGGATTGCTCATAGCTGCACGAAACACGTTTCTACCAATTCGACCAAAACCGTTAATCCCCACACGAATTGTCATTTTAAATTCCTCCCCAGATTTGTGTTTTTATTTCAACGAAGCCAATATTGCTTCTGCACAAGCCTCATCAGTCACCAAAATGTCCTGCCTGCTGCCCCGTGCAACTGCGGTTACCGCTGCCGCTTTGTCAGCTCCGCCCGCTACAGCAATAATGGTTTAGACTTGATCCAAGTCTTTCATTCGCAGTCCAATCGAATTCATTCCGTAAACGATGCGTCCATCACCGTCGAAGTAGTACCCGAGAGCTTCACCCATTGCCGATTCTCTTGCAAGGAGGGACAGAATCTCATCTGATGCTCCGCGCCTTTTTGCCATAACGATAGCTTGCCCGATTCCGTGAACCAACATCCGAGTTTTCTGAATACGGTGGAGATAATCCTGCGCATGCGGTTCTTCAAGCAGTAAGTGATACGCATCTTCCGAAAGATTGTCCGGGACATGCAGCATCCGATAAGTTCCACCCAGTTTGGAGGCAAACTTGGAGGCAATCGTGTTCGCTTGCACTTCCACGTTCTCCCCTACTCCCCCCCGTGCCGGAAGCACTTCTACAGAATGCGCGTTCTGCAGCTGCGGCATCATTTCCGCCACAATCGCAATGGTGCTTCCACCGGTAACAGCCAGGACTCCATTCGTCAGCCGATCCTTGATCAACCGAGCGGCCAGATACCCCATTTCCCGCTTCACCAGCGAATCGTTTTGCGAATCACCGGGAACGATAAAGACTTGAGGAATCTGCAAAGCCTTCGACAGTTGTTCTTCCAGTTCCTGAAACCCTTCAATTTCCCGAATGACTTCGTCCAAGCTGTTCAGGATCTGTCGGCCCGCATCAGTTAGGCTCATACCAATCGTTTCTGCGTAAATCAAGCCCTGATCTTTCAAAAACTCAACCTCTCCCCGCAAAATCCGCTCGGTTGTGGCAAGGTTCTGAGCCAGACTGCGCCTGCCTATCGGCTGCGTCAGGTTGATCTGTTGAAGGATGCGGTACCTGCGCTTCATCTCCTGCAGCAGATCCGGGACGAGCTTTTGCTGAATCTTAATTAACTCCTTCATTTCAAAGGGGACCTCCCAGATGAAGGGACTCAATTCGTCCCACTAATACTTTTTTTGTCCCATCTACTCCAAAAGAAAATGGCACAATGCCATCTTCTTAATTGTATGGGATGTCGATTGAAAACGCAAGAACCAAATGTTAATATCTCTTACGCTGCATGGAGGATTGAATCCCGATCTCCTCCCGGTACTTTGCGACTGTCCGACGAGAAATTTGGATCCCATCTTCTTGCAACAATTCGCTGATTCTCTGATCGCTGAGCGGTTGCTTGGGATCTTCTCCTTCAATTAACGATTTCAGTTTCGCTTTGATGCTTTCCGCGGAAGCGCTTTCGCCCACCGACGTGGACAAACCGGAGGTAAAGAAATATTTTAATTCATACACTCCCCTTGGAGTTTGAACATATTTACCGGCGGTTGCACGAGAGACTGTTGATTCGTGCATGCCAATTTTTTCCGCCACTTGTTTCAAGGTGAGCGGTCGCAGCCTGCGTACCCCATGATCCAGAAAATCCTTTTGGAATTCAACAATTGCCTCTGTCACCTTATAAAGAGTCTGACGACGCTGCTCGATGCTTTTCAACAGCCAGAGCGCCGAATTCAGTTTGCCTGAGATATATTCCTTTGCTTCTTTGGAAACTCCGTCTTCATTTTGCTCCAAAACTTTTCTGTAAAAATCGTTAATGTGAAGACGCGGCATGGAGCGATCGTTTACAATCACCACATAGTCGCCCGCGACCCGTTCGACAATTACATCAGGAACGATATAAGCGGGGCGTTCATTGGTATACCAACGTCCCGGTTTTGGATCCAGTGTCCGAATGAAATCGATCGCTTCCTGGGTTTGCTTCGTTGTGATGCCAAGGGCTGAAGCGATCCTGCTGATACGTCCTTGAGCCACGTCCGGAAGATACTGCTCGATAATATCACACACCGCCGCGCTGACACCCTTAATTTCCAGAGCTTGCAGCAGGAGACATTCTTCAAGCGTTCGTGCGCCCACCCCTGCCGGTTCCAGTGATTGCACCAATCGCAATGCCATTTCGGCTTCCTCAACAGTGCATTTTTTCATTGAGGCAATTTCCTCTACGGGCAAAGAAAGATACCCGTTTGGATCCAGGTTCCCGATAATAAAGGAGGCCAGTTGCCTTTCCTTGTTCGAAGCTTTGACCAAATTCAATTGGCGCTTTAAATGCTCCTCTAACGAATGATTGGTTCGAACTACCGATTCGATCGGAAATTCCTTTTGCTCACGGTTGATTTTTCTGTGTTTATCATCCCGGAGTTCCCGGGCCACTTGGGTCCAATCGGGAACTTCCAACTCCATGACCGGATTTTGCGAAACTTCAGATTCCAGATATTCAAGCAATTCATGCGAAGAAAATTGCAGTACGGTGATAGCCTGTCGAAGCTCAGGCGTCATCACAAGTTTTTGAGTTTGTTCCTGCCATAGGCCATACCCCATTTTCATGCGAGCACCCCCCTCGGCCATGGGTCAGATGTTTCTCTTATCTTACCTCATCCGCCCCCACTCCGTCACTATACCTTCAAATGAACATGCAAATCCCCTTTGTGATCCAGGTGGGCATAACGCACTTGCCGCATGTCGTAAACCTCCAGATCCTGCAGTCGTTCCCGCATCCAAGGTTCATTTCGGCCGATCCGGATCAAATTCTCGTGTAAAATTTCTCCACGCCTGATCAGATATAACGGCGATGAGGAATCCATTGCATTTCTCCCCTTTTGCTGCACATGATTTTCTTTTTTTAGTCATGCCCTTCCCAGATGAAGAATACACTGCAATTAGGTACCGAGAGAGGGAGGAGACTGCCTTGCGTTTGGGATTTGTCGGCACGGGAAGCATGGGGGGTATGCTGGTCAGGGCGTTCGTTCGTTCAGGCCTGCCGGATGTTGAGGTCGCAGCCTATAATCGGACCGCATGGAAACTCGATCGGATCATAGTGGAAAATCCAAACGTCCGCAAGATGGACAGTGCCTCCTCACTTGCAAAGTTCAGCGATTTTATATTTCTCTGTGTCAAACCGGCTGATGTACTGACCGTGTTAAAGGAGATTCGCACCTCGATGTCTCCCGACAAATTTTTGATCTCCATTAATTCGGCTTGGTCTTTATCGGAACTGGAATCCGAAGTCTCATCGAAAGTGATCAAAATCATTCCTTCCATCACGCAAGAAGCGTTATCAGGCGTGATGTTAACCATGTATGGATCTCGAGCAACCCCGACTGACAGGCAATTGTTTGAGGCCACCTGCCGGGGAATCTCCTTCCCGGTCGTGATCAAAGAAAACGATGTTCGCGTTTGTTCGGATCTCACAAGCTGCGGTCCCGCATTTCTCGCATTTGTTTTGCAGTCCTTCGCTTCCGCTGCTGTTCGTCAAGGCGGCATTCCGCCGCAGCAAGCGGATCAATTGGTTAAATATATGATTTATGGGTTAGGCAAACTATTTGTGAAAGAAGGATATGAGTTTGAAGAAATCATCTCGCGGGTGTCGCTTCCGGGCGGAGTGACGGAGGCAGGACTCAAAGTACTGAAACCCGCTATGGAAGGCGTGTTCGATGACGTTCTTACGACAACGAAACATTTCCAAGGCCAACACACAAAAGACAAGTGATAAAGAACAGCCCTTTGCAGTCATCTTCTGCAAGGGGCTTTTTTGAAGTTTACATTTGTTTTCTTTTCCCGTATGCCCAGTGGTTGGTCGGTCCATGACCTCCTCCAAGCTCCAGGGAATCCGAAATCGCACATGTGATGAACTCTTTGGCGACTGATACTGCCTCCAACACGTTCTTGCCTTTTGCCAACTCCGCGGTAACAGCCGCAGAAAAAGTGCATCCGGTACCATGTGTATGACGTGTTTCAATCCGCGGCGAGGCAAGTTCATAAAAATTCTCACCGTCATAAACAATATCGACCGCATCGCCTGCAAGATGACCGCCTTTTACAACCACCGTTCTCGGTCCGAACTCAAGAATCCGCTTGGCGGCTTCCCGCATGTCATCAACAGTTCGGATCTCCCGTTCGATCAGGACTTCCGTTTCCGGCAAATTCGGTGTAACCACTTGCGCAACCGGAAGCAGATGTTCAATCAAAGCATTTTGCGCGGACGCTTCCAATAAACGGGCTCCGCCCTTTGCGACCATGACCGGGTCCACAACGAGATTTCGGATCCGGTGCTGTCGAATTTTTGCTGCCGCAAGTTCGATAATCGGAACCTGAGATAACATGCCTGTTTTGACCGCATCGACGCCAATATCGGTTACCACTGCGTCAATTTGCTTTTCAATTGCTTCTAACGGAAGATTGTAGATGCCGTGCACGCCTAATGTATTTTGCACCGTAATCGCGGTGAGAGCAGACATGCCGTAAACACCGAGTACCGTAAAGGTTTTCAGGTCAGCCTGGATCCCCGCTCCGCCGCCGCTGTCAGATCCGGCGATCGTTAACGCCCGTGCGATTGTCATACCCGATTTCCTCCTAAGCCCTCGCAGCACGACCCGGCACCTTTGGGTGCCACTCCAAGGCTGTGTTAATCTGCTACTGTTCCATTGTAAGCCGCAAAAAATGGCCGGTCAACGGGCAGCATTTTCTTACAAGTGCAAAAAACCCGGGAATCCAGCCTAATTTTGGCGGTTGCAAAAACATTCGTGTTCGTGTAAGATAAGAAACGTCGCTTCTGAAAATATTCGATATGCACCCGTGGTCCAATGGATAGGACGCAGGCCTCCGGAGCCTGAGGTAGGAGTTCGATCCTCTTCGGGTGCACCATATAGATAAGCGGTCTCTCATTCGGTGAGAGATTTTTTTATTGTCTTCTGTAAACTTTTAGTTATCGTATTGATTATTTATTGTTATAGTGATATGATTCGAAATGTCTACGCTAATACCCAAGCGCAGGAGCGGTGCCTGTTCCTGCGCCTCTCGGGTTATCTTAAAGAGGAGGTATTCACATGCCATTTGTTGGACAAAAAGCACCGGACTTCAAAATGCTGACTACAAAAAATCTGGAAACACTTGATCACACTGTAACCCTTCAAGATTATGCAGGAAAATGGCTGGTCCTGTTCTTCTATCCGCTTGACTTTACATTCGTATGCCCAACGGAAATTACGGCGATCAGTGACCGGGCTCAAGAGTTCTTCGACCTTGATGCGGAAATTCTGGGTGTCTCCGTTGACAGTGTGTACACCCACCGTGCATGGATTAACACACCACGTGAGAAAAACGGATTGGGCGAGATTAACTACCCGCTGGCTTCCGACATCACCAAGGAAGTAGCCCGTGCTTATGACGTGCTGATTGAAGACAAAGGCATTGCCCTGCGCGGTCTCTTTATTATCGACCCCGAAGGAATCGTTCGCTACCAGGTAGTCAATGACAATAACATTGGCCGCAGCGTAGATGAAACCCTGCGCACCTTGGAAGCTCTGCAAGCTGGCGGACTCTGCCCAGCCGATTGGAAACCCGGTCAGAAAACCCTCTAAGATCACTCGGCATTCGAAATGGAGGCGGTTTTATGCCAATGCGACTTGGCACTCCGCTACCTTCATTGGAAGGGGCAACTGAATGGGTAAACGGAGAAGGGGTTAGTCCCAATGATTTGAAAAATCGCCCCTTACTTGTGCATTTCTGGGCTGTCTCCTGTCACATTTGCCATGAAGTCATGCCGGAAGTTGTATCCTATCGGGATCAGTACAAGGAATACGATTTGCAGTTGGTAGGTGTACACATGCCGAAACAGGAAAGTGATACCGATCTCGAGAAAGTGAAGAAAGACATCTCGGATTACGGCATCACGCAACCTATGGCTATCGATAACTTGCACAAAATCACTGAAGCCTTTCAAAACCAGTTTGTGCCCGCTTTCTTCCTGTTCGATGCAGAAGGAAAACTCTATTACCGGGCCGCAGGCGATAAAGGCTTTCAAAACCTGAAACCGAAGATTGAGCAGCTGTTGGGAATCACTCAAGGCTGACGACAACTACATAAAAAACAGCAACGGCCACCTTTGAGTGGTCATTGTTGTTTAAGCCCCCCATTCCTCTCGGGTAATCGCAAAGATGTTGTGGTCCTCCCAAACGCCGTTGATCTGCAGATACCGTTTGGCATCTGGGATATGTCACAATCCAGCGTTTGAAAAATCAAAAGACGCTCTTAATCCCTTGATTAAGATGCGCCCTCTTTGAAGGAAAATCCACATGCAGAAGCGAGTTGTCACGCAAGTTCCTGTTCTTTTTTTGCGGCGTCGAGCAAAAGGAAAATCGCCGTTAGAATATGCATGATCATTCCCACAAAAGGAATCCATGCTATACAAGAGGTGATAATTCCGAGAATGCTGCCGTGCTTTGCGCCCCCTTCTTTGTTGCTGAAAATGAGAGTCACAATATGTAAGGCCAACATAACAACCAGCGGAGTCCACAACATCCCGATCACAATTGTGCCGCCGATAACCGGAATTCCCAAGAGGGCTTCCAGCCCGCCCGAAATCCACTTCAAAAGTTTGGACGTTTTCAATCCCATCGCTCCTTTCTATTACATACTTCGTTTAAACTCCTTCCAATTCCTGTAGATGCCCACAAAATATGAAACTGGCCCAATCCCAGCCCCTACTACAATAACGGCAATGGAAAAGGGCTCTCACTCCTTCATTACTTCCCTTTGCGTGTCATCTCGGCCAGCATATCCCATTGCTCTTCCGTAACTTCAGTCAGATTGTTAAATTCGCCGGCCCCCTGCAGCCATTCTCCTCCGTCAATGGTTACGACTTCGCCATTGATGTAACCCGCATAATCGGAAATCAGATAGGAAGCAAGATTCGCAAGCTCCTGTTTATCGCCTGCACGACGCAAGGGAACCCGTTTGATTGCATGTTCCGCCAGTTCAGGCGTTGGTGAAAGCCTAGACCATGCACCTTCTGTGGGAAAAGGTCCGGGTGCGATGGCTACCTGACGGATGCCGTATCTCGCCCATTCAACCGCAAGAGAGCGGGTCATTGCCAACACTCCCGCTTTGGCCGCCGCTGACGGCACTACAAACCCCGACCCGGTGGATGCGTAGGAAGTTACGATATTTAACATCGTCCCGCCCTTGCCCTGTTTAATCCACCTCTTTCCTACCTCTAAGGTTGCATAGAACGTTCCATGCAACACGATGTTCAATACGGCATCCACCGCCCGCGGAGAAAGACGTTCAGTAGGACTGATAAAGTTTCCTGCCGCGTTATTGACCAGAACGTCAATATGACCGAAGCGTTGTTCCACCGCATCGACCAATTCTTGTATTTGCGCAGGATCACGCACATCACAGCTTTTATAGAATACTTCTTTTCCTTCACCGCTCATTTCTTGCGCGGCCGTTTGCAAAACTTCCTCACGTCGACCGGTGATGGCCAATTTGGCTCCCAACTCCAGAAACCTTTCCCCCATCGCGCGGCCAAGTCCTGTACCGCCCCCTGTAATAAGAACTACCTTGTCCTTGAGCAAATCCTTTTCAAACATATACTTACACCCCTTTTCCAGATTTGATTCCATTCAATTCTTGCAGGGTTTCTTCACACCATTTCAAAGCGGCTTCCACGGAATAGATGCCATACCGAAGCGTCATCAAACGATATCTCAACCAGTTCCCGCGACTTTTCATCGCGGATACCATTCGTTCTTCCACGTTTTTATATTCTTCGAGTACGTCCTGCATTCGCTTTTGAAACTGTTCTACATGGTGAATACTGACGTCAGGGGAGGCATTGTGCGCAAAAAACAGCTTTAACAACAACTCGATGCGCAGCGGATAATAAGTGACCGGCTCTGACAGCCATTTCATCAACTCATCACGCCCGGCTTCCGTGATGCTGTAAACTTTTCGATCCGGTTTTCCTTCCTGGTCTTCAATCTGACAGACCGCGTATCCCTCTTCCACAAGCTGTTTTAAAATCGGGTAAATCTGTGCAAAGCTTTCACTCCAGAATTCCCCGATTCCCCGATGGATTTTTTTCTTGATGTCATAACCCGACATTGGTTCGAGGCTTAACATTCCCAGCACAGCATATCTGCTTTTGTTTTCCCTCGGCACCTAAACGCCTCCTATATGTTATACATATATATCTTTTAGATATAGTTTAATCATCGGATCTGCAAGTGTCAATTTAAAAGTGTTGATTTTTTCTGATGTTCGTCAGCATCCCTTTTTGTGGTTAACCGAGCTACTCAAATTTTCCACTGTGCACGTTAACAGAGCCAAAAAACGGTGTGTCTCGTTACCGAGACACACCGCATTTCTTTCACTCTTTTCCATAGTATTCAAGTATCAAAAGCACAAACATCGCGTGCGACCACGTGAGCGGCACCACCCATCCGGGTCCGCCTTTCTCTTTGTCAACCTGCTCAGGAAGCAGCCCTGTCGATGTCTGATGCTGCAGCACCCACTCCAACGCTTCCTTCACTTTATGCGATTCCCCGCGGCGGTTGGCTTCAAGTCCATGCCATAATGTGCAGAGTACCCACGGATTTCCTCCCGCATAATGGTCATCTTCATACCGACGAATCCCACCGATGCCCGGCTGGGTGCACAACTCCTTGACGGCATCGGATGTGCTGACTACCGCCGGATGGTTCGCCTCAAACAATTCAAACGGATAGGAAATTCCGAGCAGCGAAGCGTCCACAATCGGATCATAATCGACCACATGACGTTCATATCCGTGGTCATCCACAATCGTGTGGACACGTTGGCCGGCCGCTTTTTTCATCTCGTAGATTTCTTCTCGAACATAAAGGTTGATGCCTCGATACCAGCTTTTCTTCTCGGGGTTGTAGAGCTTCTCGACAGCCTTGCGGATTCTCTCCCCTGCTGCAGCGTAAACTTTGGCCTGTTCCTCTTTGTCCAGATGTCGGGCGGCGTCCGCTGCCGCAAGCAATGCAGCCGCTACCGCAGCAGACGAATACGTATGCTGAGCAAATCTTTCTTCCCAAAGGTCCCTGCTGGGCTTGGGGCAATCGGTATCCGGATCAATTGTTGCAACCAGATGATCGGCCCCTTTTTGCATGGAAGGCCAACATTCCCGCAAAAACTCTTCGTCCTTGGAAATCAGATAGTGCTGCCACATTCCCCAGAGAATGGACGCCGGTTCATCCGCCTGATACCCCCAGGCCGGAGCCAGATCGCCATTCATATAGTGGCGGTGATCCCATGAGCCATCGGCCTCCTGAACCCGCATCGCCCACCGATAGAAATTCCGGCCAACATCCGTATAGCCTGCTTTGTCGATTGCAGTTGTGATATAGGCCGCGTCCCGGCCCCAACAATACCCGTATCCTCCGCATCGCGAATAAAAGGGGTCAAATTCCGGTGCGGCGATCAATCCGCCATAAACCGCATCCGCCATCAGATTGAACATCAGAAGTGACCGGCGATACAGAGTGTCGAGGCGCTCATCCCCGGTTTCAATTTTGCGGCCTGTGGCCAGGTACTCTTGCGCATACTGCCTGGTTTGGGCCAACAGCTGGTCGTGTCCGGCCTGTCTGACTTGTGCAAGATTCGCGAAGACTTCATCCCGGTTCTTGCCAAACGCGATAAAAATCGTAAATTCGGCAGCGGCACCCGGTGCAACCGGCGAGGTCCAAACTTGTGCTCCATCAGACCCCAACGAAATGTCACCGCCCTGGAATCGGCGTTCGTGCAAATGATCTTTTACGTTGGCAACCTGAAATCCGAACGGTTTCGTTTGCCCCCCGATAAATGCCCAATAGGAACGCCGGTAATGACCGATCGCTTCCGCAGAATCATCAAACAATACCGATTGATAGATAGGACTCTCTTCCATATGGAAATCTGTAAAATAGATAACATCTATTTCAATTTCTTGATTTCCTGTATTTGTTACCTGGTAATGACGGACGATCACGTCAACATCAGGCACTGCATAGTCGGTACCCACCACTTCCACCGGAACATTCCGACCTATGGACCGAGTCACAACAATATTGGTGTCGGGAAGATAATTCTGTTCGTGGGTAAAATCCACTCCGCTGATCCAGATGATGGGTCCCCCATTGACACGGATCCCGGCAAGAGTTTGGTTTACATGTTGGGCATAGTCGATTGTTGGCCAAAACGCTCGAACCAGTTCCCCGTTTTTGGTTAATGAAGCAAGTATACGTCCATTTCCAATAATCGAATCGACCAGATACGGTTTTTGCATTTGCGTCATGAATCATCAACCTTTCGTTCCGCCCGCCGTCAGACCGGAAATCAGCCAGCGTTGAGCAAAAATGAAGAAAATCAAAACAGGCAAAGTAATTCATATGGCACCTGCGGACATGTGATGCCAATCAGGTGCGGAATTGAACATGATGCAATCGTTTGCACTACAAAAGAAAAAATTAGACATGCATTCATTAATAAATTAATTATAGAATCACAAAATTTATTGATGCAAGCGTTTGCATTTTGTCCTAGAGTTCCTTCTCCGGCATTTACCCCTTTCCTCTCTGAATTTCTTCATTTTTCGCTTTTTTGCTAAACACATGGTTGGCAGTTGATCTACAAACAAAGAAAAGAGTCTACCGACTCTTTTCCCAATCTTTCACATATGCTTTCTCCCGTTCAACAAGATCGGGATGTGTATCCAAAAACCATTTCAATTGCTTTTCCTCCCAGGCATCCCGATCTACGCCGCGGATAATTTCCGGATTCAAGAGTCCGATCTCGCGGTCATACAAAATTTCCTGCTCGGTAGCCTGTTCGATTCGAATCACTTTTGACACCTGCATAAAAATTTTCTCCTGCCCGGTGTCATCCTTGCCTACATACATCATCATTTCAAACTGATCCCATTGATGGGTCCAATCTAACGGATTCATAAATCCTATTCTTCCCGTGTAACCATGTCGGCCAGAGTTTCCACCGCTTTTTCAGCATCGGATCCTTCAGCCTTAATGGTGATTTCAGACCCTTTCGAGATTGCCAATGACATGATGCCCATGATACTTTTTGCATTTACCGTTTTACCGGCTTTTTCAACAAAAATCTCACTTGTAAATTTGTTCGCTTGTTGAACAAACAATGCTGCCGGGCGCGCATGCAGACCCGAACGCAGGTTTACTACAATTGTTTTTTCGGCCATACGATTCCCTCCCTGAGTTTGTCAGCCATTTCTTCTAACTTTCGCAGCCTGTGATTGACTCCCGATTTGGAGACGTTGCCTGTTAACATCGACCCCAATTCTTTCAGGTTGATTTCGGGATATTTCAACCGAAGCTCCGCTACTTCCTTCAAATGGGGCGGCAAGTTTTCCAATCCGACAATTTGTTCCACCAGTCGGATATTTTCAATCTGCCGAACAGCCGCATGAATGGTTTTATTCAAGTTAGCGGTTTCACAATTCACTAACCGGTTCACCTGATTGCGCATGCCCTTCAGAATGCGAACATCCTCAAAATGGAGCAAAGCCTGATGAGCTCCGATGATGTTCAAGAATTCGATTATTTTATCGCCTTCTTTCAAATAGACGACAAATACTTTTTTTCTCTCAATAAGTTTCGCATTCAGATAAAACTCATTCAGAAGAAGCAGTAAAGATTTCGCCATTTCGTCTGAATTTACCGCAATCTCCAGATGATAAGAATTGCTTTCCGGATCGTTTACCGAACCTGCCGCAAGAAAAGCTCCCCTCAGGTAAGCCCTTTTGCAGCATGATTTTGCAACAAGTTCCGAATCAATTCCCTGCTTATATTGTACACCGATTTCCACGATTTTCAATTGGGTGAGAATCTCAGGAACCTGAAACGGCACTCTCACCATGTAGACATTGTTTTTCTTCAGGCGCATTTTCTTTCTGACAAGAACCTCGGCATGAACGCCAAATATCTTGCGAAGCAGCGAATACATTCTTCGGGCGATCGCGGCATTCTCGGTCGCAACGTCGAGAATCGGCCGATTATTCACCTCCACCACAGTACCGTTTATGCGGACCATTCCGGATAATTCCGCTTTCTGACAACATCCCTTAGTCTCCAGTTGAGTCAATTCTTTTTTCGTCTGTGACGCGAATGACATTGGCAGCCTCCTGGAAACTTTTTCTTTTCGACAGATCTTTTGCGAGAATGGAAAGAATCTGCTCGCTGATACGCTTTGCATCATGTCGTGCATAAATGGCATAATGCAGAAAGTTTCTGGCGATCACGTTAAGACCCATTTGCTGCAAATTCCATGTATCGGCTACAACGGGAGACGCTTTCTTTTCCCTGTACTGTTCAATCACGGCCGGCGGAATCGAAGCGGAATTCACCAGCACGTACTGAAACAATCCCAACCCCACGTGATCATAGATCGCTTTCACGTGCTGCGATGCGGAGTAATTGTCCGTTTCACCCGGTTGGGTCATCACATTGCAGACATAGATCTTCTTGGCCTGAGAAGCCCGAATCGCATCTGCAATGCCGGGAACTAGCAAATTCGGCAAAATGCTTGTATAAAGGCTCCCCGGTCCGATAATGATACCGTCTGCTTCCTGAAGCGCTTGAATGACTTCCGGCAGCGGAGAGACATCGGAAGGCTCGATCTCAACCCGGCGTATTTTCTTGCCGACATTGGGAATCTGCGACTCCCCCGCCACAACGGATCCGTCAGTCATATGAGCTTTCAGAATGACCGCCCGGCCGACCGCCGGCAGAACACGGCCCCGAACCGCCAGAACACGCGATGTTTCCCGAATTGCAGTTTCAAAGTCCCCTGTAACGTCGGTCATGGCTGCAATAAACAGATTCCCAAAGCTGTGTCCCGCAAGCCCTTCTCCCGTTTTGAAACGGTGCTGCCACAATTTTTCCAACAGCGGTTCCGTATCCGCCAAGGCTACCAAGCAGTTTCGAATGTCACCTGGTGGCGGCATATCAAAATCGGATCGCAGACGACCGGAAGATCCGCCATCATCCGCAACTGTTACAACCGCTGTAATATCCACATCATATTCTTTAAGGCCCCGAAGCAGAACCGACAGGCCCGTTCCACCCCCGATCACCACAAGCTTCGGCCGCCCGAATTTCGCAAGCATCTCCTTCCGTCCGATCTGTTCGTCCCGCCACCAGCCAAGTGCCAGCAGACCGGATCCCACAAGCAGACACGCCAGCCCGATAACAGACGCCTGCCCGGTGACCGAATGAAGACCTGCTCCCGACGTAATCAGGCCAAGTCCAAACACGCATAATGTCCAGGCGAGCAACCACCATTTTTTCACCATGGTTTATCGTTCCTTTGCACAGTCGCGATGGGTAACAACGACTGATTCGTTCTGCTGCAGGTGTTGACGAAGCAATTCTGCGATCGATACGGAACGATGTTGGCCACCTGTACAACCAATTGCTATGACAACCTGCTGCTTGCCTTCTTTCTCAAAATGAGGGATCAGGAAATCCACCATGTCGATTAACTTTTCTGCAAACTGCTGAGTTACGGGCCACTTCATCACATAGTCATATACTTCCTGATTTTTGCCGGTAAGCGGTCTAAGCGACTCCACATAATGAGGATTTGGCAGGAACCGAACATCGAAAACCAGATCGGCATCAATTGGCATTCCATGCTTGAACCCAAAGGAGATGATATGAATCTGCAGTTTTCGTTCGTCCAAGTCGGTGAATCGATCCATGATCTGTGCTCGCAGTTCGGAGGGCTTCATTTTGCTGGTATTAAAGATCCAATCCGCTCGCCCGCGAATCTCCTCGAGCTTTTTACGTTCCTTTGCAATCCCTTCCGTAATTCGGCCCTCAGGAGCCAAGGGATGGCGTCTTCTGGTTTCTTTATATCGATTGACAAGTGTCTCGTCATCAGCTTCCATATAAAGAACCTGACAGGTCAGTTCGCTCCGTTCTTCCAGCTCCTTGACAGCTTCAAACAGTTCTTTGTCAAAAGCTCGGGCCCGCAAGTCGCAAACCAAAGCGACCTTGGAGACTTTCCCGTCAGACTGCAGAACCAATTCTCCCAGCTTCGGAATCAAAGCAGGAGGCAAATTGTCGATACAAAAATATCCGAGATCTTCGAGACTTTGAAGGGCAACCGACTTCCCTGCCCCGGATAAACCTGTCAAAATCAGTACTTTGACAGCTCCATGCATAGGTACCACATCCCGCTAGAATACATTTCCTCCATTATACCAGAAAAGCGAAATCCCCGACCCGTGGAATTGACGACGGTTATTAGGATAGTACCAATTTTGCGGCCCCTAGCACTCCTGCATCATTACCGAGTTCGGCAGGACGGATTTTCGCTGCCTTCGCCACCCGTTTTAAAGCGTATTTCCGAAAATAATCATTTAACGGCTTGTATAAAACATCACCAGCTCTTGAAGGTCCCCCGCCGATCACAATCACTTCCGGATTTAAGGTATTTCCAATCAATGCAAGAGCAAGTCCAAGTTTATGAACTGCGTAATCGATTACTTCAGCGGCCACCCGGTCTCCATTTGCAGCATGTTCGAACACGTCTTTCGTTGTAAGATTCGCCACATTTCGGAGGGACGTTTCTTGCCCTTCGGCAACCCGTTTCTGGGCCGCCCGCAGGATGCCGGTCGCTGAGGCGATCGTTTCCAAACAGCCGATTTGTCCGCAATTGCAGCGTTCTCCCCGGACCGGTTCCATCACCATATGGCCAATCTCTCCACCCATGCCGTTTGCACCGCGGTAAATTTTATTGTCGATCACAATTCCGCCGCCAATCCCCGTGCCGAGAGTTACCATAACCGTATGACGATGGCCTTTGCCGCCGCCTATCCAGGTTTCCCCCAGAGCCGCAGCATTTGCATCGTTGTCGAATCGAACCGGTACTCCCAATCGGCTTTCCATTTCCTTTACGATGTAAACATTTTTCCACCCGAGATTCACCGACTCTTCGCACAGATGGTTGTCAAAATCATGAAATCCTGGAACGCCCAATCCGACACCTGCCACTTCTCCCCAGTTCCAGCAGGCTTTTTCAGCAACCGCTTTCGCAACAGCGGCAATTCGGTCAAGCACGGCAGATGTTCCCTGTTCCACAGCTGTCGGCCACTCTTCCTTGGCGACAATCTCCCCTGCTTCCGTGATCGCAGCCGCTTTCAAAAACGTTCCCCCGACATCAATCGCAACAACTTTTCGATCCATTGTCCTCGTCCTCCCAATAGAGTAAAAAAAGCTTCTAGCTGAAGCATCTGCGGGAAGATTTCCCGGGATGCAGAGGAAGCTTTTTGACAGCCAGTCCTGTTTAAAAACACTTTACCTTAGAGCGCGCAATATACTTTCCGGTTTCCAACCAAGCAGTTCATAGTCTGGTGTATATGTGAATTTGCCTGTCAGAACAGTCGGATGATGCACAATATGCTTCAGGAAAATCCGATCTCCTTCGGCCATCGGACGATGTTCAAGCGTATCAATTCCGATCCATTCCAGGTTGCCTTCTTCGCAAATTGTATTAAGCTGACCCGTAAAAGATTCTGTATAAAAAGTGAACAGCATCCAATGATCCACAAGTTCTTCACCTTCCTGCAGCAGTACAGTAAAGACACCACGCAGTTCAGGCCGGATCAGTGCGAGCCCCGTTTCTTCCTGAAACTCCCTCACAACCGCTTCCAACAGTGATTCCCCGATTTCTACTTTTCCTCCAGGGGCCACCCACCAACCTCGCCGCGGTTTTTGCAGCATCAGCAGCTGGTCACCCTTACGCAAGATACAGTTTGCGACTATTTGCATGTAAATCAACTCCTGCCGTCATAAGAATATCATGCAGGGTGTCCCAACACAATATGTAATGCTTTCAAGCAAAAAAAGGCAAAAAAAAGAGGCGTGTCTCTCCACTCACGCCAAGAAAAAGTATATCAAAAAAAGGGGGTCAAATGTGTTACATCTTCAGTCTAACCAGAAATTATTGCGTTTATATTACGATCAGGTTAAAAATTTGTGACAATTACCACACGCCGGTCTTCAATCCGTTTGGTCCACTTGATGCGGTCCAAATATTCAAGAAGAGCGAGTGCAAATTTGCGTGAGGTACCCACACGATCGCGGAACTCCGCGACTGTAAACCCTTCTTCTCCTGACAGTTCGGCGAGAATCGCAGGGGTCTTGTTTATAATCTCACTCGAAAACAGGATTCCTTCCTCTGCTTCCACCAAGGTATTCTGTTCCTTCAAGAGACCGATGACCCCCTGCAGCATCTTTTCTTGTCCTTTGTAAGCGGCTGTAAGCTCTTGCAAGGTAGGCGGCTGAAACGCCTGATCCCGAAACTTTTTCACAATCTCCTGCATCATTTGTTTTTCCTTAAGAGAAAGCGAAACTTCATATCCTGCAATCTTGATTCGATCCTGCTGCACTTCAATTCGATTCATTCGTGCGCCAAGTTCCAGGATTGCATCATAGATTTTGGGTTTGAGTTTCTTGGATAATTGCGAAAGCACCTGCGCCTTCGCTGCATAACTATGATAGCGCTCACGGGAATAGTGAGCCCGAATTTTTTCCTCAATTTCATCCAAAAGATCGTGCAGGGATTGACGGGTGACGAATCCGCCGGAGGTTGGGAGTTGAACCACTTCCCCTTTTTGAGACAATTCATCGAGCCAAATTTTTGTTTGATCTTGTGTCGCTTTCATTCGGGTCGCCAATTCCGAAAGAGTCAAACCGATTTCGTCCTCCAAGATTTGAATGACCCGGGCGTGTGGTCCGCCTTTTTCCCGAGCTTCAAGATCCTCCAGGATATGTTGACGATTTCGGCGATAAAGGCGGTTCGGGTGCGGGTCAATCACCACACCTCCGCCGATCGTGTACATCGGAGAATAGGTCCGGAGGATAAAATGGTCGTTCGCCTCACACACAACAGGTGTCTCCAAGTCGATTTGAATCAAAGCATCCTCTCCCGGCTCCATTTCATCCCGGTCGAGCAAAATGACACGTCCCAAAACTTCACTTGTTCCAACATAAAGACGGACACGCATTCGATTGGTCAATGTTTTCGGACTGTCCGACAATAGTCGAAAACGGGCATCAATCAAGCGGGAGGCTTTAAATACTTTGGGTGCTGCCACAACATATCCGCGCGACAGTTCACTTCTTTCCACACCCACCAGGTTGAGTGCGGTTCGCTGCCCCGCCTGGGCTCTATCTGTTGTTTCGCCATGGACCTGTATCGACCGGACACGGACGGCTTCCCCGGTTGGCTGAATTTCAACTGCATCTCCAATCTTTACATTTCCCGCTAAAATGGTACCTGTCGCAACGGTCCCGAATCCGGGCACTGAAAACACCCGGTCCACCGGCATCCGAAATGGCGCATTGATTTCCCGCGGTTTCACTTCTTTGGCCATATCCGAAATCAAGGTTCGCAGTTCTTCAATGCCTTGTCCGCTGTATGCGGATACAGGGACAATCGGAGCGTCAGCCAACACGGTTTTGCCCAACCCCTCACGGACCTCTTCTGTAACGAGGGACAGCCACTCCTCATCCACTGTATCAATCTTTGTAAGCACTACAATCCCTTTTTGAACATGCAGCATCTCTACAATATGCAGGTGCTCCCTTGTTTGGGGCATAATCCCTTCATTCGCATCAATTACGAGCAGAATCAGATCGATCCCGGCAGCCCCTGCGAGCATGTTTTTGATAAAACGCTCGTGCCCGGGAACATCAATAACCCCGATGCGCCTGCCATCGGGGAGGGTTAAAGGAGCAAACCCGATATCGATCGAGATGCCCCGCTCCTTTTCTTCCTTATGTGTATCCGTGTCAAGACCGGTTAACGCCTTGACCAATGTTGTTTTCCCGTGATCAATATGCCCGGCCGTTCCCACAATAATAAATTGGTCTTGTTTCACAAGCAACCACCCTAAACTCTTCTCATTGTTTACACCGTCACGTCTTCCGCCGCATCTTCAAGTGACTCAATGTAATGATACGCAGTCATCGCGGCAATCGCACCGTCTGATGCAGCCGTAATAATTTGCCGAAGACCTTTGTCCCTTACGTCTCCTGCGGCAAACACTCCCGGAATTGAAGTCTTCATATTCTCATCGGTCGGGATATATCCACCTTCGTTCAAGATCTTCGATCCTGCGAGAAAATCGGTGTTCGGCTTCATGCCCACATAGATAAACACACCGTTGGCCGGGAGCTCCGATATTTCACCCGTTTTCAGGTTCTTCACCCGAACCTTGGTCACTGCACCTTCCCCAATGATCTCTTCAACGGTGCTGTCCCAGATGAAATTCATGCGCGGGTTATCAAACGCCCGTTTTTGCAAAATCGGTTGTGCACGCAGCTTATCCCGGCGATGAATCAATGTAACCTTGTTGAATCGTGTAAGAAAGGCTCCCTCTTCCACAGCGGAGTCTCCGCCTCCGACCACAATAAGTCCCTTGTCCATTCCCGGCCTCTTTTCATTGAAGAAGGCCCCGTCACAGGTAGCGCAGTAGCTGACCCCTCGTCCGCGGAATTCAACCTCCCCTTTTGCTCCGAGCATCTTCGGCTCCGCCCCTGTTGCTATGAGAACGGCTTTTCCTTCAAGCACTTCTTTGTCCGTATAGATTTTCTTGATTCTGCCTTCCAGTTCGACTTTTTCCACATCGCCGTTTTTATATTCAACGCCAAGATGCAGAGCATGTTCATGCATAACTTCAGATAATTCCGGCCCCATAATCATTTTGAAGCCTGTATAGTTTTCCACTTCGGTAGTATTTTGCATCTGCCCGCCAGGCAGTCCTTTCTCCAGCAGAAGAACTTTCAAATTCGCACGTGCTGCGTAAACCGCTGCCGAAAGACCAGCCGGGCCGGCTCCGATAATGATTAAGTCGTACATTCAGATCACCTCATAAAGAAAACTTGGGCTTCACCAAGACTCTGGCGCAGGTGGAGCCTTAGTTGCCCTTATGTCGATAGGATAAAATTCACAATTTCCTATCGACTAAACATATGCTCTTCTTGGATAGTATGTGGAAAAGAGCAGGATCAAATGGCCCTGCTCTACAGTATACAGGAAACGATTCAATTAATCTGTAATTCATATCACGATCGAATCTTTTGTGCAATTTGCCGCGAGATCTTGGACACGGTACCCACCGATACCCCAAACTGCTCAGCAACTTCACTTTGTGTAACCGTAATTCCTTGCTGTCGAAGAACCAGATAAGCCAATCCGGCCGCCCACGTATTGGGTTGTGTCATCCGCGGCGGCTGTTCCAGGCTTTTCACCAGAAAATCGGACCAAATCCTCCGCGTTACATCGTACAGCTCATGGCCATGAACTGCAAGCACGGTCCAGGCAGTGTCCAAAATCTCTTTCCAATCCTGCTTCAATCCGGCCATATCCGTGTATGTTCCTTCAGCTCCAATGTGGCGTAGGACGTACACGGCCAGCATTTTCAGCTGCTCGATTTCGTCAGGCCGGTTAATAAATTCCCTAAGAGCTTGTTCCACTTCCTGATCCGCGATTAAGGCGAACGTTTGAATCACTTGGATCTTGGTTTCAATCTCTCCATGCTGAAGGGCCCAGAACAGGGAAGAACGGATCAATGGATCATTCCGCCAGTTGCCTGTTTTGCCTGTTTTCATTTGTTCCTGCATTTGCTTAAACTGTTCGTGAAACGGAATCTGATAGTGGTAAGAAACCGGACTGATCGAGGTGCCACCGGATTCAGCTTCATCCAGCAATTTCAAATAAAAGGGGGCCACTTCACCCTTCGGGTCAAGAATCTGGATATCCTGCCAAATCCGTCTGGCAAACGGGAAATTACCTGTATTGCAAGCAGAGGCAGCCACACAATGCAGCAGCGAAGGATCCGGATTTTCCGTCCAGCGCGAGAGCTGCAAAAACAACCGGTAAGCCGTCTGGTGTTCTCCCAAAATCCCCATTGTGGTGGCCAGCTTGTAACTTTGGTCAAAATTCAGCGGATATACCTTACGCAGACCGTTCAACAAACTGTCGAGCTCTTCTTTGCGTCCCAGGTGCTGATAAAAAACAGCCAGGTTGCATCTTGCATGAATATTGTTTGGGTCTTTAACCAGCACTTCCTGTGCAATGTCCACTGCAGTCTCAAGATGACCGAGGTAATAGTATGCGAGAGACAAGTTATTGCGAGGCGCAATCAAATCCGGATGCTGATCTATCGTTTTTTGAAGATAGGTGGTGGCCTCCATGAACTTCCCTTGTTCCAGCAGTTTTCTGGCCAGATCCTGCTCTTTCCGCTCCGCCTCCTTTTCCTCCACTCGCTGACGAAGAACTTCACCCCCGCCAAACTCTTCGATGAGAATTTCGAGCATTTCTTCCGCATCTTTCGCAAATTCGCCCTGCGGCTCCAAGTCCAGGTAACGGGCGGCATACTCTTCCGCTTTATCGTAAAAGCCCATATTGGCCCAGTTATTCGCCATGTAAAAATAACACTCGTACATCTGCGGGTCGATCGATTCAAGAACATTCTCCAAAATCTCATTCGACTCTTCGAACTTCCCCAACTCTGATAAAACCCCCGCCAAATTGCAGTGATTTACAGGATTATCAGGTTCGTATTCCATCGCCTTGCGAAAATACTTAAGGGCATTCTGCAGGTTGTGACGGTCCAAATGTTTTACAGCACGTTCAAAGAAAAAAGCGGCATCCAAACGAAACGGAATCACATTGCTGTCCGGGCGTCGACGCTT
The DNA here is from genome assembly GCF_042652925.1 of Effusibacillus consociatus. Lineage (NCBI taxonomy): Bacteria > Bacillati > Bacillota > Bacilli > Caryophanales > Alicyclobacillaceae > Effusibacillus > Effusibacillus consociatus. Next base: position 62,814 of record NZ_JBHSHC010000099.1, on the reverse strand, counting down.
CATTTGCTGTTGCTGGTCCAATCAGGTCACCTCCCGCTGTCGGTGAGAACATTATGTTCCCTTAAGTCTCAGTATAGCATAGATCTCCTCGCTGACAAAAAAAAGCAAATCTTATCAACTTGTCCGGTTCCCATCAATTTGCATATTTCAAACATTTTTTGTGAAATACTTTAGTTAAATCCAACACTTTTGAAAAGAGGGGTTCCTTCATGGTATTTATGACGGCCGCTACAATAATTGCCCTTCTGGTCGCCTTGTTTATGAAGAAACGGCTGACCAGAAAAGAAATATACGTCACTTGGACCACCTTATCCGGTCTCGGAATCGTAACGGACTTGATATTAGGGGATGTAGTGGACTGGATTGATATTGGACCAGCCCCTGGAATCCAATTGTCCGATATAGTTATCCTTTCTACACTGCCACCTGCTGCTGGTGTGATATTTCTGAATTTCATGCCGGAAAAACGGACTCGTTTTTTTGCCTATTTGCTGTTCTGGGCAGCTTCTTCCGTACTATTTGAATGGCTGTCGGTACGTGTTCACTGGTTAACATACAAAGGATGGTCACTTTGGTATTCGGCGCCGGCCTATGTGCTGATCTTTCTCTTTCTGCGCTGGCATCTTTCTTTTCTGCGATCGACTGACAATAGGCTCGTGGCCGATCCTTTATAAGCTCCCCTTCGCCACCAGCTTCCCGCACAATTTTACAATCGTATTGCTTAATTGGAGTTCCGTAACCCCGCTCATCAGATGATTCTCCGCATGGACCAACAGCAAAGACGGAGGCAATTGCAGCTCCCCGCGTGCCTCTTGTCCAAGCAGTTCTTTATGCAAACTGTGTGCAGCGGCCAGTTCAGTTCGTGCCGTCACCAGCTTTGCTTCCGCTTCTTCGATCCGGCCATTCATGGCCAGATCCACCGCTTCCATTGCTTCGTTTTTGGCCTGTCCCGCATGAAGGATGATTTTAAATTGCAATTGCTCCATCTCAGACATTGTTCTTAGCCACTCCTTCCGCATCATTCAGCAGCCGTTTTTCCCACATTTTGAAAAACGGATAATAAATGAGAGCCGAGACAACCAAATCGAACCCCTGTAAGGCGGCCCCACGCCAACTTCCGTTGGCAAGAAATCCGCCGAGGAATACGGGCATCGTCAACGGCGGCTGAATGGCAGGCACCGGCACCAGGCCCATTTTCATCACCAAATAATTAATCGTTACAATCACGGTTGGCGCTATCAGAAACGGAATCACCATAATAGGATTTAACGCAATCGGGACCCCAAACGTAACCGGCTCGTTGATGTTGAAGATTCCCGGCATAAGGGAAACACGACCGACACTCTTCAATTGTTGCGACCTCGACCACAATAGCATGATCACTAACGGCAAGGTTGCACCGGAACCGCCCAAATGGGAGTACATATGGAAAAAAGGTTCTGAAACAATATGTGTAGCCGGTTGCCCCGCACTGTAACTTGCGATGTTTGACTGCAGGTTGGTCTGCCACAATGGATAAGCGACAGAGGATACCACATTCATTCCGTGAATCCCCACCGCCCATAAAAGCATCATCAGTACAATCTGCAAAATTGCAGATGGCAGAGTGTCGGACGCCTGAACCAGAAAACTGAGCTTCAACATTATCAGCTTTGGAAGAGTCAAAGCATTGTCCGGGTTTAACGGATGCGGTGAAAATGTCCTCGTCACCCACCACTCGATAAGGAAAGCGGTTGCCACCACGAGGAACGTCGGGATCATCATTTCAAAAGACCGTGCCACGTTCCCCGGAACGGATGGAGGAAGTTTGATCACAATCCCGTAACGAAACAGGAAGCGATTCAGTTCCACTACCCAGATTCCGGTTAGAATCGCCACAAACAATCCCGATGCTCCGAGATTTTCCATTAACTGATCCACGCGGATTGCTTCCAATCCGAGCATTCCGCTGGCTGAAGGGATTCCGATCGGAACGGAGAACACGAGCAGAGCGGACACAGCCGTCAAGCCCAATCTGCTTGCATCAAGCTTGTAAAATTGTGAAAGATGATAGGCAATTCCGTAGCAGACCCACAGGGCGATCAAGCCAAAGGTAAACTGATAAGGAATGAACAGAATCTGACGATATTCAGTCAGCCAGCGGTTAATTTCTCCGATTATGCCTTCCGTTATGTCAGCCGGAATGGGCGGGATCGCAAATAACAAAAATACGGAACCTACAATAATCATCGGCAAAGCACTTCCGATAAACGCGTTACGAATTGCTTGCATATAGCGATTTTCGACGATGCGCATTGTGGCAGGCAGCAGGATTCGTTCCAACCATTCCAGCAACCTGTTCATTTGATCTCCTCTTCCGCGCCAAGACGTAACGCCTGTTCCAGCACTTTGGATCCGTCAGCCGTGGCATAGACCAGACCGTCCACCACACCGACCGGTTTCCCGTATTTGGCGACTGTCGGAAGCATGTATCTTACCTGAGGCGCTAATAGAAATACATCCACAGATTCGGCTTTTTCCGCCAATTCGCTCGTCCCGATTGCGCTTATCTCAACATCCGCTGCTTTATCAATCGCCGAACGTTCCATCGCCTGCACCAATAAACTTGTGGAAAGCCCAAAACTGCACACTAATGCAATTTGTTTACGAGCCAACCCGAACACCTCCCAGCAACCTGAGGATATGGCTGGATTCACTTTCCGGAATCGCAAGTCCAAAATCAGCCATTACAGCATTGAAAATGTCTGCTACTACCCCACATTCCCCCGAAAAACAGGCGGAAGCGTTTTCACCAGCCGCTTCGGTCGGCCAACTCCCGGTAACCAGCCGTTTTTCCATTGCCAGGACCAGATGCATTGTCAATCCGATACGGATATCGGTATCGACCCGAATATCCAATTTTTCCTCAAGACGATCAAACGCTTTGATAATTGCCGGAACCGCATAATACGGGTTCACCCTTTTTACCGAATTCCGGAGAGTGCCGGATAAAGAATCCCAGACGGAGTTTGATTCCTCCGATCGATGAACGGGAACCAGGGAAGCTTGTATCAAGTGTGCTATCCTGTGAATTCCTTCTCCCGACAGGATTTCTTGAGCGCTTACAAAAGGTATCCCTTCCATATGCGGATTTAATGTCCCGGCTATTGCCAACGGCTTTACACCGCCAAGCAATTTTTCCAGACATTCCGGCGTTTCCTCGAATGAGGAAATGGATACCGGAACTATATTGAGTTCGTAATCATCCGGCAACTGCAACCTTTCTTCCAAGATGGATTTGAGTTGAATGGCAGACCCTTGTCCTGTTACGCACACAACCGGAAGTACACCTGTTCGAACGGGGGGATACGGCCGCCTCGATTGCGTGAAGGCGCTTCCCTTCAAAACCGATTCATAAACCATTTCAAGTGTAGAAGAACTTAGCGCTGCTTTGCGAACCGCTTCCATCACAACGAGTGTCGTGACATTGGGAATCGTTCGAACTTGGATGCCGGTTCGTTCCTGTATCAGCTGCCCAAACGAAACGAGGGAACCCATGTCAACCAACAGTAAAATCCCTTTCCCTTCATCCAACTCGCCTGCTGTTGACACTGCTTGTTCCAAGACCAGGTCCGGGTCCGTGTCCAACGGCATGTCCAGGGCCCGACCATGGGCCGTCCCAAGCAATTGATGAGCCACCTCCAACATGGAGGATGCGGTCGAACTCCCATGGGCGATCACAAGGATTCCCACTTTTGGAGAGGGAGTGGTATTTAGAACAGACAGCAAAATCGTCGCGAGGAACCCGATTTCATTTTCCGGAAGTGTCACATTGGTTCGTTGTGCAAACATTGACGCCATTTCCTGTGCGGTTTCGTATTCCAAAGATGCCTGTCTTTGAATGGCAGCCAGTCCCGGATTCGGAATTGCAGTTCCTGCCCGGATGCGATCCACAGCGGCATGCATGTGCAGAGCACATCCAAACACTGTTTGTGACGGAAACACCCGTTGGAGGTACCGGGAAGCAAAATCAAACATTTCTTCAATTGTATCCAGGAACTGTTCCCCGACGATCCGAATTATATCCTGCCTGCGTGATTCAAATTGATCAGAGACTCGCTGCAAAAACTTGCGGAAGTAAACATCAATATCGACTGACAGCACATTCGTAATCTCTTCTTCGCTTAACCCGCGTTTCCTTAACTCTTGGGCCTGCTGCTCCAGGATTTCGTACAAGCTCTGATCTTCCGTGCGGGCCGCTTCTGTCTCTTCTCTGTTCAGATCCAGTCCAGTCGAAAGATTTTCCAGCACCTGGTCCAGTTCCTTTCGCCTTTCGGGGATTCTCATCAGTCCCTGACGTACATGATCGGAGGCATGATCGAGCGTTACCTTAAGACGATTCGTATGAGTATCGTGAATTTGCGACAGAAACGCACGTGCTGAGAGCAATTGAATTTCACTCTTTAGCTGCCCTACGTTGGCTGGACAATCAAACAACAAAAGCGCTTTCAAAACTTCCGGAGCAATCCGGAAAGGACGTTGAACACGTGCACTTTCCTCCGAAAAGAAATACTCTATCAAGCAAAACCGTTCCTGCAGAGTCCTTTCGGCTATGGAAGGAATCGGAATCAACATTGGCAATCGGCGAACAAATGTCATGAGAAGGCTGGATTTCGGATTCTCGGTAGTAGCCGCAATCAACCGGATGGTCGCGGTTCGTTGTGAATCCGTCTCGCCAAGTCTTCGGAAAATTCCTTTATCCAAAAGCTGAAATAACATTTCCTGGCCTTCCGGAGGAAGACGATGAACCTCATCCAAAAAGAGAATTCCGCCGTTTGCCTTTTCCACCATTCCGACACGATCCCGTTCTGCCCCTGTGTAGGCCCCTTTTTCGACGCCAAACAATTGGGCAAGCAGCAATTGCGGATTATTGGAGTAATCGGCGCAATTGAAAGAAATAAATGGCGCATTCGGCGGCAACTGCCCCGTTTCCACAGCAAATTGATACATACTGTCCGCAAATAAGGTCTTACCAACTCCGGTCGGGCCCACTAACAGTGTATGAAGTCCGTTTGGCGGGTATAAAATAGCCGCCTTTGCCAGTTCGATCGGCTTTTTTAATGACCGGCTTTTCCCTTGAAGCGAGTCAAAAGCAGAAGCTGCGTGAACATAACGCGGTGCATCGTAAACATCCGGCTGCTCCCCATTGCCTTCTGAAACACCATCATAAAAATCTGACCACGAGTCGTACAGATGTTTTCGGGCAAGCTTGTGCCCAAACTTTTGCTTTAACCCTTCATAAGAAAGAAACAAGACTGGCTTGCCGCCAATCTTGATCACCTTTTGTTCTGCGACAAGAGAGTTCAAATCCCGACTGGCGTTGCTGCGGTCGATCCCAAGGGATTCTCCAATCAGTTCGGCCGTACATCCTTGCGGTCGGTGGGGATGCATGCTCTCTGTATCAAAACATTCGGTTGTCCATTGAAGCAATAACTGTTCAACTCGTTGAATTCGCTTCATATGTGCACCCCTCCGTCTACTGGTAGTCCTATAATACCATACAGATCGACATAGAGGAACACACTTTAAACACACATCTTACCTAAAGTGTGTTCTCAAGTTTTGACATCCTATTGTTTTTTCTTGTTCTTCATATCCAACAGAACTGCAGCAGTAATAATCAAACCTTTGAAAATAAACTGGAAGTACGGATTTACATTGGCAAGAATCAAAATATTGTTCAGAATTCCAATGATAAAGGCGCCTATCAATGCCCCTCCGATTGTTCCATACCCGCCTGCCAGCGAGGTTCCCCCGATGACTGCTGCCGCCACCGCATCCAGTTCAAACATGTTCCCGCCATTCGGGTCAGCCGATCCGACACGGGTGGTCATGATAATCCCTGCAATTGCAGCCAGCACACTGGAAGTTACATAGACCTTGACCAAGTTTGCCTTGACATTCACTCCGGACAGGTAAGCAGCTTTTGCGTTCCCGCCAATTGCGTACAGGTAGCGGCCAAAAGTCGTTTTGTTCAGGATCCAGATTCCCCATAAGACAATCCCGCCGAATACGAGAACCAAATAAGGAATTCCTTGATAACTGAGATATACCCAAGCGAACAGACCTAATCCGCCTAACGACAAAACAAGGGACAGAATTGCGGGCAGGCTTGCCCCTTCTCTCTTAAGGTTACGAAATCCAATCCAAATCAGGGCTCCCGCAAGCAGCAAGAAAACTATGCTTGAGCCCCCGATGGACACATATCCCGAGCCAAGAGCTTCAAAAAATCTGTTGGTTTCAAGCGGCATAGCCGAACCTTCCGAGAGATAAAGAGCAAATCCGCGTGCAATCGTCATCATGCCTAAGGTCACAATGAACGGTGGAATATTGAACTTGGTGATAAAAAACGCGTTCCACAAACCAATAATCATACCGGCAATTAACGTGGCCAAAATAGCCGGAACCAAACCATACCCTTGAGTCATCGCAAGAACAATACCGGTTAAACCCACAACAGAACCAACCCCAAGATCGATCCCGCCCGTCAGGATCACCATTGTCATACCAACAGCCAAAATACCGTTCACTGCAATTTGCATGGTAATATTGGTCAGGTTTTGCGGTTGGGCGAAGTGTGAGGAGACAAAATTTGCGATAATGAACAAGATTCCTAAAGCGATCAACGTGCTGTATTTGTTTAAAAGCTCACCGGAGCTGATTTTCCGGTTGGCACCGTTTAGAGCCACTGAATTCATTCCTGTGTTCATTGATTACACACCCCCTGTGGCGTATTGCATAATAGATTCCTGTGTCGCCTCAGACCGAGACAATTCTCCGGCGATTGTGCCTTCTCTCATCACGAGGATGCGATCGCTCATCCCCAAAACTTCGGGGAGTTCGGAGGAGATCATAATCACGGCGACTCCTTCAGCGGTCAATTTGTTAATCAGTTGATAAATCTCGACCTTCGCGCCAACATCAATTCCCCGTGTAGGTTCATCCAGAATCAGAACCTTTGGTTTTGTTGCCAGCCACTTGCTAATGACAACTTTCTGCTGATTGCCGCCTGATAAATTGTTTACGACCGCACTCGATCCCGGGGTCTTCGTCCGCAGCTCTTTCATATATTGTCGAGCGAGCCCTTCTTCCGCCTGTTCATTGATAACTCCTAATCGGGAAGACAGCCTTTTTAAGCTCGCCAGCGAAGTATTTTCTTTTACAGTCATATTCAAGACAAGTCCGGATTCTTTTCGATCCTCGGTTACCATTGCAATTCCGTGTCGAATGGCATCTTGTGGTGTGCGAATAGAAACCGGTTGGCCCTCTATTTCAACTTTCCCATCAGCCTTTGCTTCGAGGGCTCCAAACAGAGAGTTTACCAATTCCGTTCTGCCCGATCCCATTAAACCCGCGAATCCCACCACTTCACCGGCCCGCACTTGAAATTCGATATCGTTGAGCAAATACCCGTCACCTTTTGGACTTTTTGCCGAATATCCTTCTACCTTCAGCACTACGTCACCAGGCGTCTGTTCGACTTTCGGGAACAACTGGCTAATGTCGCGCCCGACCATAAGAGTGACCAATTGATCGCGTGTAACGTCTTCAATCATGGCAGAACCGACAGAACTTCCATCCCGCAGAACAGTGATTCGATCCGAAATGGTGAAGATTTCATCCATTTTATGGGAAATATAGATCATCGTAACGCCGGAGGTTCTCAATTCATTGATGATTTCAAAGAGCTTTTCAACCTCCGATTCGGTCAGTGCCGATGTGGGTTCATCCAGAACCAAGATATCCGCGTTGATGGACAATGCTTTCGCTATTTCGATCATTTGCTGTTGTCCCACTGACAGCGTCGAAACCAAGTCCGTCGGACGAAACGGCAAACGGAGCCGCTCCAACAATCGTTGAGTATCTTTGTGCATTTGATTCCAGTCAATTATGCCCAACGGCGAAACTTTTTTGGGTTCACGTCCCAAAAAAATATTTTCGGCAATCGACAAACCCGGGATCAGATTCAATTCCTGGTGAATAATCGCGATACCGGCCGCTTCCGCGTCACGGGTATTGGCAAATCGGCAAGTCTTTCCGTCCACCAAAATATCCCCTTCATAGGTTCCGTGGGGATAAACGCCTGATAAGATTTTCATCAAAGTGGATTTACCCGCACCATTTTCGCCGAGCAAGGCAAGAACCTCACCCTTGTTAGCGGTAAACGTTACATTATTTAATGCCCGAACCCCCGGAAAATCTTTGATGATTCCCCTCATTTCGAGTTTAACGACTGACAAATCCCTCACCTCCACTAGGACTCAGATAGGGAGAAACCGCGAGATTTCTCTCACGGTTATCCAGGTCTTTTTTCGGATCACTAGTCCAGTTTGCCCCAACGTTCTTCCATGTCTTTTACGTTGTCTTTCGTAATGAGTTTGATAGGTGTCAGCAGCGCGTCTACTTTGCCGGCTGTACCGTTGTCCTGAGTGGAAACAGTACCGAGACCGCTTACAGCAGCTTTCCAGTCCTGCTTTTTCGCAACTGCCAGCGCAATCTTGTATGCTCCAAGTCCCAAATCATAAGGCTTTTTGTCGATATCCGCCCGAAGTTCACCTTTCAGGATCGACTGGGAAGCATCTTTATCAGCGTCTGATCCGATAACCGCTACATTGCCAATCAAGCCTTTGGCTTTCAGAGCTTGTACGGCCCCCATTGCCATGCCGGAGTTATTTGCCAGCACTGCATCAATTTTTTCGCCTTTTGCAATCAAGTTTTCAATGGTTGCCAACGCTTTATCGCGTGCCCAAGCCTGATGGGGTTGACTTGCAACAATCTTCACGTCCGAAACTTTGGAGAGAGCATCTTTGTTCCCGGCAGTGATTGCTTTTGCTACCGAGTTCCCTGCTTCCCCTTCCAGAATCACTACATTGCCTTTGTTGTTGATTTGTTTAAGGATAAACTCAGCCTGTGTTTGCCCTACTTTGAAGCTGTCTGCAGTTACGTACGCAACCACTTTTGCGTCTTCCGGCAGACGGTCCATTGCGATTACCGGAATCTTTGCGTCTTCCGCTTTCTTTACTATGTTCTTGGCCGTTCCGGTATTTACCGCGTGCAGAATGATCGCATCTACTTTTTGAGCAATCAGGTTCTCCACGTCAGCCACTTGTTTATTGGCATCGTTGTTAGCCGATACCCACTTGATTTCAACACCGTCTTTCTTTTCGTTGTCACGCATTGCTTTTTCCATAAACTTATAGACCGCTTCTTGAGAGGTTGCCACCGACACACCAATTACAATCTTCTTGGATTCTGAGGATGCCGGCTTATCCGTTCCATTTCCGGAGGAGGTCTGGTTCGCCCCGCAGCCGGCTAGAATAAGTCCTGCCATCAGAATCATTGACATAAAGAGAAATGCAATTCGTTTCATTGTATTGCCCCCTTTAGGCTGAATTTTATTTTCACCACGATTTAATAAGCAACTCTCATGCCAACAATCTGTGTAAACGATGAAACCCCTTACAAAACGTAGACTTGGAAATTTCTTGCACACAAAAAAGACACACATCTGATACATGTGTGTCGAATGTGTTTGCAAAAGCTTATTCCGTATTTTTACGGAAATGCTCATCAAAATCACTCTTTGTCATGAGACAGTAATTCCGCTCCTTCATTGCAAGGACAAACAGGTCGACCAGCTTCCTGTCATAACGGATGTCACAGGATTTGTAGAGTTCTTCGACTGCCCGTTCCGCAGACATCCCTTCCCGATAAGGGTCTTTTGATTCAATTGCACGGGACATTGCCAGAATGAAACCTGCAAGCGTTTGTTCCGACTGATGATGCAGCTCAACAATCTGTTGATACAACCTTTGTGTCTCTTCCGTAACCTTCCGGGAGTTTACAATGATCCGGCCTATGTAAATACAAAGCAGAAATACCCCAACAGGCATGACGATTCCTTCTAAAATAAAGTCCTCAATTCCTTCAAACCGCAGTTCTTCCAGCCTGTGATCCCAGATCGGGTAGGTAAACAGACCAAAAGCGATTAGACTCCAGAAATATCCTGTTCTTTCGCCGTAAACGGTTACAATATAAGCGATTGCAGGACCGTACAAAACAAACAGAGATTCCGCAAAAGTTATGGATTCAGTGGAGAGAGCGATGCAAAATAACAATCATAATAGAGAGCAATAAACCAGGGCGACCACCAGTAACGTCCGGTAAGCTTAAAGATCGTAACACTCAGAAGTCGTTGCATCGCTTCCATCCAAGAACCTCCGGCCAGTTTTCTATAGTAATTATTCTACAATTTATAACAAATACCTCTTTTTGTTAATAGGGTTTAACCGCAAATAAAGAAAACTTGGCATTCGCCAAGTCCTTAGACTTGTGAATGCCTTAGTTCCTATCGACCAAAAAGAGCATGTAATATTTTACACGCTCTTATGTTGCTCTATTTCGTCTTATTCGGGATGTCCTTCACACCATGCCGCTTCTCTAATTCTGACTGGATATCATCAAACGGTATCCCTTTTTGTTTGAGCAGCACCAGCAAGTGGTAAATTAAATCGCCTGTCTCCGCAATCAGCTCTGTGGAATCATCGTTTTTGGCCGCAATCACCACTTCGGTCGATTCTTCGCCGATCTTCTTGAGGATCTTATCAAGTCCTTTTTCAAACAGATACGTGGTATAAGCCCCTTCCGGACGTTCCTTATAGCGAAGTGCAATTGTGTCAATCAATTCCTGCAGAATCCTGAATCCGGAAGTACGGTTGCCGCCAGTCTCTCCATTCGAAGTTCCGACGACCACCTCTTCAAAAAAGCAGGTGTATTCGCCCGTATGACAAGCCGCCCCGGTTTGCGTGACTTCCAGAAGCAGTGTATCCTGATCGCAATCATAGGCAAGACGGTGTACTTGCTGCACATGACCGGATGTGGCTCCCTTGTTCCATAGTTGATTGCGGGAACGGCTCCAAAACCAGGTTTGACCGGTTTCGATCGTTTTAAGAAGGGATTCCCGATTCATATAGGCAAGCATCAACACTGATTTGCTCTCGAAATCCTGAATGATGGCCGGGATCAAACCCCGTTCATCAAACCGCAAATTGTCGATCCATTCTTTACTTTGCAGCTGCAGACTCATCGGATCGGCACCCCCTTTTTCTTCAAATAGCTTTTCACTTCACCCACTGACGTTTCTTTAAAGTGAAAAATCGAAGCTGCCAAAGCCGCGTCCGCTTTGCCTTCAGTAAACACATCATAAAAATGCTCTTTGTTCCCTGCACCACCCGATGCGATCACCGGAATGGAAACTGCCTCCGATACCAGCCGGGTGAGGGGCAGATCATAGCCGTCTTTTTGTCCGTCCTGATCAAAGGATGTCAGAAGAATTTCGCCTGCACCGAGCGAATCTGCTTTTTTCGCCCATTCGATCACACTCATGCCGGTCGGGGTACGCCCCCCGTTGATCAACACTTCCCAATCGCCTTTTGCCTGGTCGTACCGTCCGTCAATCGCCACCACGATACACTGCTGACCGAACCGTTTGGCCCCATCCGTGATCAGCTGCGGGTTCTTGACGGCGGATGTGTTCATCGAAACTTTATCCGCACCCGCTTTTAAGATCTCCCGGATATCCTCGACGCTTGAGATGCCTCCCCCAACTGTAAAGGGTATAAACACCTGCTCCGCAGTTCGGCGAACAATATCCATCATGGTCGATCGACCTTCGACCGAGGCGGTAATGTCCAGCAGGACGAGTTCGTCCGCTCCCGCTTCCTCGTAATAAGAAGCCAATTCGACCGGATCTCCCGCGTCCCGCTCATTGGTTAAAAACGACACATTTTTTACGACACGGCCGTTTTTTACGTCAAAACAGGGGATAATGCGCTTTGTTAACATTACGCTTTCCCTCCGTCGACATCCAGGATCTGTTTCACCTGCGTAATGGCACTTTGCAAATCGATGCTTCCCGTATAGAGCGCTTTGCCGATGATCGCTCCGGCAACCCCAGTTTGGCGGTATTTCGTAAGCTCCAGCAAATCATTCGTCTCTTTGACGCCGCCTGAAACGATCACTTTTAGTCCGGTTTGCTCAGCCAAATCAATGGTAGCTGCGAGATTCGGCCCCGTTAATGTACCATCTCGAGCAATATCGGTAAAAATCACCCGGGACGCACCCCACTGCTTCAACTGCTTGCCCAATTCCACGGCAGAGATGTCGGACGTTTCCAACCAGCCGTTAACAGCTACCCAACCATTTTTTGCGTCGATTCCAATTGCGATCTTTTCCCCATATTCCACAAGAGCCTGTTTCACAAAATCAGGTTCCCGAACAGCAGCAGTCCCGAGAATACAGCGAGCCACTCCCAAAGAGAAAAGAGCTTCCAATGTCTCGCCAGTCCGAATTCCGCCCCCGACCTGTACGGGCACCGGAACACTTTTTACAATCTCTTCGATCACCGGGCGGTTTTTGGGAGATCCTTCTTTCGCTCCATCCAAATCGACCACATGGATAAAATCCGCCCCCTGCTCCACCCACTGGCGAGCCACTTCGACCGGATTGTCATTGTAGACGGTTTTCTCGTCATAATCCCCGCGAAGCAGACGAACCGCTTTCCCGTCCAGAATGTCGATCGCGGGATATAAGATAAATTCGCTTTTGCTCATAGTAAGACTCCTTCCTTGCACATCCTACCGAAGTTGTCCAGCATTCGGAGTCCGACGGCCGAGCTTTTTTCCGGATGAAACTGAATGCCAAAAATATTTTTGTACCCGACCACGCCCGGTACCTCACCGTGATAATCGCTGCTGGCAAGAATCACGTTCCGGTCTGTCGGATCGACTAAATAACTGTGGACGTAGTAGACATAATCATCTTGCTTGACACCCTCAAGCAGCGGATGCTCTCGTTTGAGGTTCAGCGAATTCCAACCAACCTGCGGGATCTTGAAATCCCCTTTAAAACGCTTAACGTGACCGGAAATCAAGTTCAGCCCGGTATGATGTCCATGTTCTTCCGACGTGGTAAACAATAACTGCATGCCAAGACAGATTCCTAACAACGGTTTGTCTTGTTCCGCAAAGTTTTTTACAGCCTCGACCAATCCCAGTTCATGCAAATGAAACATCGCGTCCCCAAACGCACCTACACCCGGAAGCAGGACACCGTCCGCCGCTTCCACCTCACGCGGGTGACTGGTGACAACCGCTTTATGGCCGACCTTTTCAAATGCTTTCTGTACCGATCGCAAGTTCCCCATACCGTAGTCAACAATCGCGATCATTATGTTACCTCCCCGCTACAGCGATCCTTTGGTTGACAAAACACCTTTTATGGTTTCGTCTTTTCTTGCAGCCTCTGCCAACGCACCGGCAAATGCTTTAAAGATCCCTTCAATCATGTGATGTGTATTGGTGCCGTAATGCAGATTGATATGCAGAGTAACACCTGCGTTAGCCGTAAATGCCTGGAAGAATTCAAGCACGAGTTCGGTCTGGAAATTACCGACTTTTTCTGCAGGGAACTGCGCATTAAATACCAGATAGGAGCGGCCGGAGATGTCAACCGTCACCTGAGCCAGCGCTTCATCCATCGGTGTGAAGCGGTTGCCGTACCTGCGTATTCCCGCCTTGTCGCCTATTGCCTGTTTGAATGCCTGTCCCAAGCAAATTCCGATATCCTCGACCGTGTGATGATCATCGATCTCAATATCTCCTTTTGCATCCACATCCAGATCAAAACCGGAGTGTTTTACAAACAAATCCAGCATATGTTTGAGGAAAGGCACAGGTAATTCAAGCTGCCGCCTGCCTTCCCCGTCAAGATTCAACTTTAGGGCAATCTGTGTCTCAAACGTGTCCCGTTTGATTTCTCCAATTCGGTTTGCGCTCATGGTCGTCACTTTCCTTCCTTTTGAAGCCGGATGCGGACTGCGTTTGCATGTGCCTCGAGTCCTTCCGCCTCCGCCAGTGCAATGATCTTATGTCCATGATTCAATAACGAAGTCTTGCTGTAACGAATCAAAGATGTCTTCTTCAGGAAGTCGTCCACATTTAACGGTGAGGAAAAACGGGCGGTTCCCTCTGTCGGAAGCACGTGGTTGGTGCCGCAATAGTAGTCTCCGACCGGCTCTGTTGAATAAGCACCTACGAAAATTGCACCTGCATTCACAATCCGGCCAATCCAATCATCCGGATTTCCCACAATCAGTTCCAGGTGCTCCGGAGCCACTCTGTTTGCAACATCGACAGCTTCCGCCAAATCGGCCGTCACCACGATCGCACCCATGTTGCGGATCGAGACTTCGGTGATCTCCCGGCGCGGTAGAGCGGCTAGTTGCCGCTCAAGTGCAACGGCCGTTTTTTCTGCCAGCTCACGTGACGGAGTCACCAGAATCGCTTGTGAAGTTTCACCGTGTTCCGCTTGCGACAGCAAATCGGCTGCGACATACTCCGGATCGGCCGTATCGTCGGCCACAACCAAAATATCGGACGGACCCGCAATGCTTTCGATGCTGACTTTTCCGAAAACGGCTTGCTTCGCAAGAGCGACATAGATATTCCCGGGACCCACAATCTTATCAACCGGACGAATGGACTGAGTACCATACGCCAGAGCCGCTATCGACTGGGCGCCACCTACACGATACACTTCGGTAATACCCAACTCCTGCAAAGCCACCAGAACACCGGGGTTTACATTTCCCTCTTTGTCAGGCGGTGTCGCCACAACGATCTCGGGCACACCGGCCACTTGTGCAGGAATCACATTCATCAGTACTGTCGAAGGATATGAAGCGGTTCCTCCCGGAACATAGACTCCCACCCGCTGCAGCGGACGAACCAGCTGTCCGAGCGTAGTCCCCTCTTCATCCATCATCAAATAAGACTGGCGGCGTTGAGCCTCATGGTAACGCCGAATATTTGCAATCGCATCACGCAGCGCGTTCACGAATTCCGGAGCGACCTGGTTGTAAGCCTCTGCAAAAGCAGCCTCCGGCACCCGAAAATCAATAAGTTCAGCCCCATCAAACCGCCGGGTAAATGCCCGCAATGCTTGATCCCCGTACTGACGGATATGTTGAATGATATCAAGGACGGTTTCCCGTTCTTTTTCATAGGGTTCCGCTTCTTCCCGTTTTAGCGAAAACTCCTTTGCTTCTACAATTCGTATCATACCTGCTCCCCCCTGCCGAGGATGGCTTGCACTTTCTGTTCTGTCACCTGACGCAACCCTGTGACAAAATTGTCGATCTGCTCACTTTTCAACCGGAAGCTCATACGGTTGGCCACTACGCGTGTGGTGATCTGAGCAATTTCCTCCTGGATGACCAGTCCGTTTTCCGCCAGTGTGCGGCCTGTTTCGACCAGATCTACAATCCCGTCCGCCAACCCGATCAATGGCGCCAATTCAACGGAACCGTTTAAAAAGATCACTTCCACCTGTTGACCCTGATTGCGAAAATGGTTGGTTGCAATTCGCGGATATTTGCTGGCCACCCGGCTTACCATTCCGCCTTTGGTACCCGGCAGACCGCATACGCACATACGGCAGCGCCCGATGCCAAGATCAAGCAGTTCATACAGATCACGTTCTGCTTCAAGAAGCACATCTTTGCCGACAATTCCTACGTCTGCTACACCGTACTCTACATAAGTCGGAACATCTACAGGTTTCGAAAGGATATATCGAACAGTACGATCGGATGATTCAAGAATCAGCTTGCGGGATTCTTCAATGTCTTCCGGTACCGGAATCCCTGCCTGCTGCAAAAGGCGCAGTGTATCTTTCATGATGCGTCCCTTTGACAGAGCGACCGTTAACTGTTGACCATCTGTTGGTGTCATCGGAATTTTCCACCTTCCGCCTGAAAAACTTGATAGAAACTGTGAAGCTTTACGTCATTGGTTTGCAGGCTGCCTGCTTCCAATCGAACCGGGTCAGAACCTTCAACAACCGGCACTTTTTCATCCCGTGCAATCAATTTCGTGGAAACCGGAATCCCTTGTCTTCTAAGAAAAGAGGCAAAATGAAGGGCCGGTTCACGATCTTCCTCCGGATAACATAGCAGGTAGCGTGCATCCGGGGAAAAAGCCCCTTTTTTCTCAAGAATCTCCAGTATTCTTTCAATCCCTATAATAAAACCGGTCGCAGGAGCTTTCCGGCCAAACCGTTCAATCAATTCGTCATAACGTCCGCCGCCGCAGATCGGAAAACCCATCAGCGGCGCATAGCCTTCAAAAACAGCTCCCGTATAATAATTCAATCCCAAGAGCAGGCTCAGATCAATTTGAACATGGTCTGTAACACCATGGATCGCAAGAACTCGCCAGATGTCCTCCAAATTCTGCAAAGCTTCCCGGGCTTGCGGATTGCTCGTCAATTCTCCGGCTTTTGCAAGAACTGTCACACCCCCCCGAAGCCGGGGGATCTGGAGCAGAATGGAGGAAGCGGGCTCGGTCACTTCCAGTGCAATTGTCCGCTCATATGCGACATAATCTTTATCTGCAAGCGCACTTTGCAGCCGATCCCGGATCGCTTCATCCACGACGTATTCCTGCAGCAGCCCGTGTACAAAACCGACCTGTCCCAAGGCAAGCCGGAATCCTTCAAGACCAATGGCCTTTAGAGTGGATACGGCCAACGCCAGCATCTCGGCATCTGCATCCGGAGAAGCATCCCCGATCAGTTCGACACCCGCCTGCGTAAACTCCGCATCCCGCCCGGCAACCAATTCCTGCTGCCGGAAAATATTCGCTGTATAGGACAAACGGATGGGCAGTGGCGAGTCCTTCAACAAGGAAGCGACCACCCGCGCGATCGGAGATGTCATATCCGCACGCAATGCCACCATTCGGCCCGAACGCTCCACAAACTTAAAAACCCGGTCTTCCGCTCCCCGGATCCCGGTTTGAAACGTGTCCATGTATTCAAACATCGGCGTAATAATCTCCCGATATCCCCAACCGGCAAAACTTTTTGAGATCTCCCGCTCAACCTGTCGCTTATTGGCGGCGGTATCCGGTAAAAAATCTCTGACTCCCTGCGGTTTCTCAAACAATAACGGCTTCTGCATCCAGTATTCACCTACCGACGCTTTAGTTTGCTAATATACTAAAGTATGATTTCAAATGTTAGCATGATGCGGGGGATATGTCAATCAACAGCCACATTCTATTCGGCTTGCAGTTCCCGAATGATACGTACCGGATTTCCGGCAGCAAATACCCCGGGAGGAATGTCGCGGTTCACAAGCGAACCGGCACCGATGACCGCCCCGTCTCCTATGCTCACACCCGGAAGAATGGTCGTGTTCGCGCCAATCATGACTCGATCCCCAATTATCACATCGCCCAAGCGGTACTCTTCAATCAGGTATTCGTGGGCGAGAATCGTGGAGTTATAACCGATAATCGAATTGCTGCCCACCCGGATCCGTTCGGGGAACATGATATCAAGCATCGCCATTAGACCAAATGCCGTTTGATGTCCGACCTGCGTCCCTAGAAATGTTCTATACAGCCAATTTTTCATGCCAAAAAAAGGTGTGTAGCGAGCAATTTGGATCACAATGAAGTTTCGGGCCACCTTCCAGAAAGGCACGGTCTTATACAATTGCCAAAGTGAATTTGCTCCCTGCACCGGATACCGGTTCGTTCTTCTCATACTACCCCCGCACAATCTCCACTAATTGTTTCATGTCCTCGATCAAATAATCAGGTTTATAGCGTGTTAAACCTTCACGCCCCCGCAGACTCCAAGCAACTCCACAGGTAGCCGTCCCGGCAGATTGACCGCCCAAGATGTCATAGGGAGAATCCCCGACCATCAGCGTTTTAACAGGATCCGCCCCCAATCTTTTCATTGCCAACAGGAGAGGTTCCGGATCCGGTTTATGCTTTTCCGTATCTTCAATTGTTATGATTGTCCCCATATATCGTTCCAAGCCAAAACGACGGAGTCCCATTTCCGCAGTCAACCGCATTTTGCTGGTGACGACCGCCATCCTGCAGCCCAGATTTTTCAGCTCTTCCAATACCTCTTGCACATCCGGAAAAATCGCAACCAGCCGATCGTGTTGTTCCACGTTGTAATTGCGGTAGGTTCCCGCCATTTCGGGGACCCGCTCAGGTTCCGCCCAACGCCCCAACTGCTTCACAAGTGGCTCCCCCATATACGGAAGAACATCCTTCCTCGTGTACCGACCCGGAAAATAATGTTCAAGCGTATGTTCAAAAGACTGTAAAATCAATTCATTCGTATCGATCAATGTACCGTCTAGGTCGAACAAGATATACGGATATCTCACAATAGTCCTCCACATCTTTTATTATGCCTTACTTTCCATTGCTGACCGCCAGATTCTGAATGACCCGTCGCTCTCGCCATACTCTGGACAACACTGCGGTTATAATAACTGCAGCCGCAAGCCGTGTGCCGAGAAGCAGCCATCCGTTAATTCCCAGAGGAACAAATAATAGCGTATCCTCAACCACTGCATGACACAAGATCAAAAAAATAAACATCAAGTACAGTTCACGCCGAGTCAGATTCTCCTCCTGAGTAGACTGGAGAATCACACCCGCTCCGTACGCCAGCCCAAAAAACAATCCCGCAAGAAGCGGAACAGCCGCTTTCTCCGGCAATCCCAACAGACGGGTGACAGGCCGCATCCAACCTGCCATGGAATCAAGAAACTTGATTTCCTTCAGGATTTGAATGACAAACATGAGCGGAATCACAATCAAAGCCAACTGCCAGACCGCTGTCCACGCTTTCTGAAAGAGTTCAGCCAGGAAAATCGAAAGTTCCATGTTCCAAAAGTAGGGATCGAAAACGACTTCCCCCATTTTGCCGGAAACTGGCACTGCATTTGCAGGAGCAAACAACCGAATCACGGCTGCAGAAAGAAATGCGGTTCCAACTCTTGTCAAACAAATCACGGTCGCTGATAACCCTGCTCTTTTGGACACGGCAGTTTCCACAAAGAGATTATGGGCGAAACTCAACATGACCGCTAATACGA
Organism: Effusibacillus consociatus; assembly: GCF_042652925.1. Taxonomy (NCBI): domain Bacteria; kingdom Bacillati; phylum Bacillota; class Bacilli; order Caryophanales; family Alicyclobacillaceae; genus Effusibacillus; species Effusibacillus consociatus. The sequence continues at coordinate 43,805 of NZ_JBHSHC010000099.1, read as the reverse complement.
ATATTTCGTACGAGGTAAGAGGCAGTACGAACATGGCGCCAATCGCCGCATACAAATTCAGAATAAATCCCAATCCCAGGACGACCGCCGCCTCACCCGGCAGCCCCAGCCAGTTCATAACAGGTTGAAATAAGGTCACAATCCATTCAATTGCGGGTGTATGCTTGAGTATCGTTACCAGCATGGTGACTGGAACAATTACTTTACTAAGTACCCAAGTGGTTCTTAATCCTGACCACAATCCGCGTTTCCAGACACCACGATCCATTCCGTTCCTCTCTCCTGTCACCACCCATCAAAGTGACGCTAAGCATAGTAGTTCATTCCGAGTACTTTGATGGGGGCCCAAAAATAATATATTCCGCAATAAGTATAACAAAAAAGGGTCCCGTATGAGACCCTTCTGCCTTACATGTAAGGAGCCGGATTGACTCGAACGCCATTGACCAGCACTTCATAGTGAAGATGCGGACCCGTCGAGTTGCCCGTCGAGCCGACACCTCCAATTACAGTGCCCTTCTCCACTTGTTGGCCAACCGAAACCTTAATCGAGGACAAGTGTCCATAAACACTCACAACGCCATTTCCGTGACTAATCCGGATTACGTTGCCATATCCCCCGTCCCATCCGGCAAAAACGACTCTTCCATTGTTGGAAGCATAGACAGCAGTGCCAATGGGCGCACTGATATCAATGGCAAAATGCTGACTGCTTCCTCGCCATTCGCCATATGTAGAGGAGATAGTCCGGGAGGCCACCGGCCATGCCCAATCGCCTGACACTTCTGTAGGAACCTTGGTTCCGCGCAGGATAACCTTGTCTGTTTTTTCTTTAACAACCTGCTCGGACAGTACAATTTCTGCGTAGACGTTTCCGTTCTTCTTACGGATCTGGACTTTTTGCGTTTTCTCACCGGCTTGCCCTTCGGTGATCACACGCTGTTCTCCTTTATTCAAAGAAGCATCGTCCCGATACTGTGTTTCATATTCGATCGGCACAGTGCGGGTAATTTCCTCCACTACTTCAACGGTAACGAACGGCTCAACCGAATTGATGGCAATCTCTTGACCTTCCTGCAGAGCATTTTCGTTTGCGATCTCGGGATTGGCTGCCTTCAATTTATCAACGGTTGTTTGGTTTTTCGCCGCAATGGTCCAAAGGGATTCACCACGCGAGACCAAATACTTTTTCGGTTTTTCCCGCCCCTCCAGCAGGATTGCTGCGGCCGATTCCAAGGAGCGAACCTCGTCTCTATTGACACGCATCGTCTGAAAATCAATAGTTTGCATGATTTTCACTTCTTTGACGGCCTTGTCACCAGAGGCGAATTTCGCTTTAATCTTTTCAATTGTTGCTTTTGCGGTTGCCATATCTTTAACTGCCGCAACGTCCTGACCATCCACTCGGATCATGATTGCCTGTACATGAGGATTCACAGCTTCATTCATCGCGAACGAAACTTCCGCTTCCGAAGTACCGCCTGCCAAACGCTGATGAACCGGAACCAACGAAACAGAAACCTGCAGTTTGTCACCTAGTGAAGCAATTTTGTCATAAACAAAATTCGGGTCTTTGACATCTCCCACATATTGCCCGTCAACATAGACCTTGTAGTACAAGTCCGTCTTCCCAACACTCTCTTGGATCGCCAGAGCCCCGAAAGTGGTCAGGGCTACCAACACAACCACCGCCGCTGTCTTTCGAACGGTAAAAGTTTTACTGACCTGCTCCTTAATTTGCCGGACAATATTCTTCGTATCCATTTGTGACAGCTGTTCAATTGTATATTCTTTATTGGCGACGGCGATTGAGCGAAGATGTGTGTGCCATCCAGTTTGTAATTCCGCCATGCCTCAACCTCCTTTGGCCTAGTAAACTATATATGTACGCCAAAGTCTCTTTATTCGATAGAAATCGACTCGATCCTGCAGGATAATTATTTCAATTTGGTTACAAAAATGTCGAAAAAAGAGTGACGCCAATTTCAATTGGCGTCACAGGCTGTGTTCCTGCTCTTCAATTGCGATCATCAATTTATCCGACAAATCTTTTGCAGCGTTATAACCCATTCGTTTCAGACGTTGATTCATAGCGGCCACTTCGATCAGAACCGCCAAGTTTCTTCCCGGCATAACAGGCAGTGACAGGCATGGCAGATTAGTATCCAAAATTCGGGTCGTATTTTCGTCCAGCCCCAGCCGATCGATCATCATATTTTCTTTCCACATCTCCAACCGAATCACGCACTCAATCTGTTTTCGTGTCCGTACCGCGCCGGCTCCAAAGAGCGTCATCACGTTTAATATGCCAAGGCCTCGGATTTCCAAAAGATTTTTCAAAAGGTCAGGAGATTCCCCCATCAAAACGCCATCTTCGACCTGACGAATTTCCACCGCATCATCCGCCACCAATCGGTGTCCCCTTTTAATCAGTTCCAATGCGGTTTCGCTCTTGCCGATTCCGGATGACCCGGTGATCAAAATTCCTATTCCATAGACATCGACAAGCACTCCATGGACCTGGGTTTCCGGAGCCAATTTTAAATCCAGAAAACGCTGCAGGCTTCCAGCCAACTTGGTTGTATTAAACTTCCCTCGCAGCACGGGAAGTTGATAACGACTGGCTGTTTCCAGGAGCAGACTTGGTAATGCTTGATCCCTCGACACCACGATACACGGAGTCTGGGCGAAATGACAGAGGGCATCTGCCCTTGCACGCTGATCGTGTTCCTGCATCGAATTGTAAAATGCCAATTCGGTTCGCCCTAACAATTGAACACGCTCCGCCGGATGATAGATAAAAAATCCGGCCAGTGCCAAGCCGGGTCGATTGATATCACTGACGGTAATCTCCCTGCTGATATCCGCTCCCGGGTTGAGCAGTACGAAATCAAATTCCTCAATCAGGTTTTTCGTCTGTAATCTTTTGTTCAAGCTGCTCACCCTTAAGTAAAAAATAACTTCCGTGTTTAGGATACCAGATGTACCCCATAACACGGAAGCGAATCAGAGATCTTTTTCAAGTCCTGCATTAAAAAATCGCCTGCTGTGTTTCCTTATCAAAGATGTGTCCCTTATTCATATCCAATGCAAGGGTCACGTTTGAACCCGACTTGATATCCGAACGAGCATCCACACGCGCTGTAAGGGATTGGCCGTTCACGTTCAGATACAAGTACTCTTCCGCCCCCAGCATTTCCACTACTTCGACCTCAGCCCGCAAGGTAGCGTTGGAATATGTTTCGAGATACACCGGTTCATCATGGAGATTTTCGGGACGGATTCCGAATACAACTTCTTTGCCTACTACACCCTTATCACGCAGCAGCCCATAACGTCCTTCCGGAATCAAAATAGTAATCCCTTCGGCACGGAAGTAGATCGAACCGCCTTCTTCCACCAGCTTCCCGTTCAAGAAATTCATGGCAGGCGAACCGATGAAGGAAGCCACGAACATGTTGGTCGGATGGTTGTACAATTCAACCGGTGTACCTACCTGCTGAATCACGCCGTCTTTCATTACTACAATCCGATCACCCATAGTCATCGCTTCTGTCTGGTCGTGTGTAACATAGATCACGGTAGTTTTCAAACGCTTATGCAGCTTGGCAATCTCGGTTCTCATCTGAACACGGAGTTTCGCATCCAGGTTCGACAACGGTTCGTCCATCAAGAATACCTGCGGTTCGCGTACAATAGCGCGTCCCAAAGCAACCCGCTGACGCTGACCGCCGGACAATGCTTTTGGTTTGCGGTCCAACAAATGTTCAATGTCGAGAATCTTTGCCGCTTCCCGGACACGACGATCAATTTCCTGCTTTGGAACTTTCCGCAGCTTCAGACCAAAAGAGATATTATCATATACATTCATATGAGGATACAAAGCATAGTTTTGGAAAACCATCGCGATATCGCGATCTTTCGGGTGAACATCATTCACAACACGCTCCCCGATCCAAAGTTCTCCGTCCGAAATTTCCTCAAGACCTGCTACCATGCGAAGAGTGGTGGATTTACCGCATCCGGAGGGACCCACCAATACAAGAAATTCTTGATCCCGAATGTCGAGATCGAAATCTTTTACCGCTACTACATCCCCGCTGTAACGTTTATATACATGCTTCAGTTGAACGCGTGCCATCAGATCTGCCCCCTCGATTTATCTTATCTTTACTATAAAAGCAAATGAGCGCCCAGCCAATTGGACGCTCTGTACGAAAAACAGGACACATTATTGTGCATTTTGTTGGTAATGGAGCATCAATGCGAGCCATATTACCACCAAATCTTCAAAACGCCGAATGTCCCTGCCTGTTAGTTCCTGAATTTTATCGAGACGGTACAGGAGAGTATTGCGATGGATGAACAGTGCCCTTGCCGTCTCTGAAATATTTTGACCATGCAGGGCAAAAGAGTGAACCGTTTCCCGAAATTCCTGAGTGAGCCCCTCTGCCTTTTCTTTCGGCAGCACCTCTTCCAAAAATGCGTTCTTTGCTTCCGGTGTGATCCCAAACAATAATTGGGCCAGTCCCAATTGACCATAAAAATAAACCTTCTGCCCGCCGCGAAATGCTGAGCCTGCAAGCAGTGCAACTTCCGCCTCCCGTTTCGCTCTTGGCAGATCCTGCAGATCCATTGCCGGGCGACCGATGGCCACTTTTCCCGATGCATAGAGTTCGCTCATCAGGGTATCCAACAATCTTGCGCATGTTTCCTTTACATCCTCAATCGTTTGCCCTTCCAGCATCGGCAGATAGAACCAGATATTCTGATCGTTTCCGATTGCTAAAGCATGCCCGTCCACATCTGACAAAATCTCTTCCAGCAGGGTCACCGGCCCTTCGCTCTCTGCGGCGTGCAGCGCCAAAACCCCAACCACTCCAGGCAGCGAAATATCCCACCCGTTAACAACTGCTTCATTCACGAATTTATGCTCTTCCCGGTGATTTTGAATCAATTGTTGAAACCACTGGGCAGCGGACGTATCGCGAGCGGAAACACCTTTTTCAATTAACAGAGTAAGAAGCTCGGCAGCTTCCCCTGACAATCGGTTCCGATCGATTACAATGTACTGCTTCTTCCCGATAGGTATCCATTGTTCAGTTTCATGCAAAAACGGTTCTTTTCCAACCGGAAAATCAGCCCATTCTTCCAAGCGTATCCGATCACCAAGAATCTGTTTCAGTTCACGGAGCCATTCCAAGAGCTGTCACCTCAATTCTAAACGCTGAGGACAAAACGGTTTAAAGCCTCCGCTACACCATCTTTTTCGTGGTGTCCTGTTACATAATCAGCAAGTTGGCGGATGGCCTCCGGGGCATTCTCCATGACAACGCCCAGCCCCGCATACTCAATCATATCCAGATCGTTATAACTGTCTCCCAGTGCGATTACCTCTTCTCGGGTAATTCCCAACCGTTGGACCAAATAATCAAGTGCCTGTCCTTTGGTTGCTTCCGGATGTGTAACTTCCAGAAAATGCGGCTTTGATTTGAACACGTTCGCCCTATTCCCAACAACCGCTTTTACCTCATGGGCAAACTCATCAAGGAAATCCGGGTCACCCGAATAAAGAACCTTGGGAGTTCCCTGCTCCGCAATCTCCATCAAGTCTGCAACTTGATAGTTCACTCCCACCAACTCTGTATAGGCGCGAACTTCCTCATTCTCTTCCTGGGTATATAAGGCGTCGTTAGAATAGGCTTGTACGTGGATACCCCGATCAAAGGCGAGCTGGATCACGGACTTTACCACACCCGGGTGCAGCAATTTCTCATATAACACTTCACCGGTCAACGCGGTTTTAATCAAAGCTCCCTGGTAAGTGATCAACGGTACGTCCAATTCCAATTGGACGGCAAAACGTTTGGCGGACGCATACATCCGCCCTGTTGCAATGGTAACGATTACACCTTTTTGAATTACTTGTCTGATCGTTTGCCGATTTCGCTCTGATATGGTCAAATCTTCCCGCAGCAGTGTATCATCCAAATCGATGGCTACCAACTTATATTGCGTCATTTGGCTTGGCTCTCCCCGTTTGTTTTTGTCTAAAAAGATTTTAAATAAATATACCGAACATTCCCCCAAAAAGAAAGATGGCCACTACCTCCCTAATCCACAAACAGGTTGAGGATCGATGAGATTATCGCCAATACGATTGCCCCAAGGAATGCGGCCAAAAAACCTTCGACTGCAAATCCCGGCGAAAACCAGTCAACCACCTTGAGCATCATTGCATTCACCAACAAACCAAAAATACCTAATGTCAAAATGTTCACGGGCAAAGTCAACAGTTTTACAACCGGCTTAATCGTTACGTTGACCAACCCGAGTACAAGGGCAGCCCATAACGCGGCAAATACACCGTCCGCCCCCGAAGCGAATGAAATCCCGTCAAATAACCACGCTACTGTCATCAGAGCCAAAGCATTCAACAACAGTCTTGTTACAAACCCCATAGATACAACCTCCTATTGTTCGGAAGGTATAATAAACAACATAATGATATAAACCACGAGACCGGGAAACGCAGCAGTCAGCAGGGACAGGAGTACATAAACCACCCGGATGACCGTGGCATCCACGCCCAAATAGTCAGCAATTCCGCCGCACACACCGGCAATCATTGAATTTTTACGAGAACGAAATAATTTTTTCATTTAGGATCTCCCTTCTTCTCTCTACCATTGTATACGATTTCGAAAGCAAACAGTTTCATCATTTACTTAATTAGACGTCGGGAGTATCAGAATTCCCTGCAAACTCCTGAGAATTGGTTATTCTTCTTACGTCTTGTGCCGCTTCCATCAATAATCTTTGTCCATACAATAAATCATCTTGATGATAAAGGAGGAAAAAAATATGTTGAAGCAACGTCGCCGTCGTATTGTCTTGGAACCTGGCCAAAGCGTATTGGTTATCTGCCGCCGTCGCCGTCGTCGCCCCTAATTCTCCGGTTCTCCTGAAAGAAGGAGAGCGCACCGAAAAAATGCCACCATGAACAATCATGGTGGCATCCAATTTTTGATAGTGGCGATGCAATCCGGGAATCAGCTTACGAAACAGCGGCTCCCGCCTTGACTTTAGTTTTCTCTTTCTTGGCTTTTGTGCGTTGTTTATCCCGTTCCAGGATCGGTCCAAGGAACGCACCGGTATGCGAAGCTTCTGCTTTCGCAATCTGTTCCGGAGTACCCGTCGCTACAATCGTACCGCCCTTATCCCCGCCTTCAGGCCCCAAATCAATCAAATAATCGGCTGTCTTGATGACATCCAGATTGTGTTCGATGACCAGGACGGTATCCCCGGCGTCTACAAGACGCTGCAGAACTTGCAGCAAACGTTCGATATCGGCAATATGCAAACCTGTTGTCGGTTCATCAAGGATATACATGGTCCGGCCATTACTGCGCCGATGGAGCTCTGATGCAAGCTTCACACGTTGGGCCTCTCCGCCGGACAGCGTGGTTGCCGGCTGCCCCAACCGGATATACCCGAGACCGACATCGTATAAGGTTTGCAGTCGGCGTTGGATACGTGGTACATTTTTAAAGAATTCAAGCGCGTCCTCCACCGTCATATCGAGTACATCGGCAATGTTCTTGTTTTTATATTTTACTTCCAACGTCTCTCGATTATAGCGGCGTCCTTTGCAGATTTCACAGGGAACGTACACATCCGGCAGAAAGTGCATCTCAATCTTAATAATACCGTCCCCGCGACACGCCTCGCAGCGACCGCCTTTTACGTTGAATGAAAAACGGCCTTTTTTGTATCCGCGAATTTTTGCCTCATTGGTTGTTGCAAACACATCACGGATATCATCAAAAACACCCGTATAAGTTGCAGGGTTGGAACGCGGGGTCCGTCCGATCGGAGATTGGTCGATATCGATCACCTTGTCAAGATGTTCCAAACCGCATATTTTCTTGTGCGAGCCCGGCTTGGTACGCGCTCCGTTCAGATTTTGAGCCAGTGCTTTATGCAAAATCTCATTCACTAACGTAGATTTGCCCGATCCGGAGACACCGGTGACACAAGTGAACAGTCCGAGCGGAAACTTGACATTAATATTTTTCAGATTATTCTCATTGGCACCTTCGACCTCGATCCACTTCCCGTTGGGTTTGCGCCGCTTAGCCGGAATGGGAATCATCTTTTTCCCCGACAAATACTGACCTGTCAGCGAATTCTCATCTTCCATGACCTGCTGCGGCGTGCCCTGAGAGACAATTCTACCTCCATGAACCCCCGCTCCCGGACCAATATCGATGATATAATCGGAAGCTAACATCGTATCTTCATCATGTTCGACCACGATTAATGTATTGCCCAGATCCCGCATATGCTCCAACGTTCGAATCAACCGCGCGTTGTCTCTTTGGTGAAGTCCGATTGACGGCTCGTCAAGGACATAGAGAACCCCGGTTAAAGCGGATCCAATTTGAGTGGCAAGTCGAATCCGCTGTGCTTCCCCTCCCGAGAGAGTACCTGCAGCACGACTCAGATTCAGGTAATCCAAACCTACATTTCGCAGAAATCCAAGACGGGCCTTAATTTCCTTCAGAATCAAACGGGCAATTGCTTCTTCTTTTTCTGTCAGCCGCAGGTTTTCAAAGTAATCCAACGCTTCGTTCACAGATAAGCGAGTCACCTGAGAAATATTGCGATCGTTAATTCGAACAGAAAGCACTTCCGGTTTTAAGCGATCTCCGTTACAGTTGGGACAAGGCTTAGCACTCATGTATTCTTCAATAAATTCACGCACATAATCGGAAGCCGTTTCCCTGTATCGTCTCTCCAGATTCGGAATCAAACCTTCAAAGACAACTTCGGCCACTTTTGTTTGACCAAAGTCATTCTCATAGTGAAAACGAATTTTCTCGTTGGGAGCACCGTATAACAGTTTTTCGAACTTCTCTTTCGGAATCTGATCGATCGGAACGTTCATCTTGATTCCAAAATGCTTACAGGCGGATGCCAACAACTGCGGATAATAATTCGACGCTGTTCCGGCCCACGGAACAAGAGCACCTTCAGCCAATGTCTTGCCCCGGTCGGGAATCACAAGATCCGGGTCGACTTCCATGTTGGTCCCCAACCCCGAACAGGTTTCACACGCACCGTAAGGAGAGTTGAAAGAGAACATGCGGGGGCTTAGTTCTTCAACGGAGAACCCGCATTCCGGACACCCCAGATTTTGTGAAAAAATCATCTCTTCCCCATCCACAACGCCTACAATCACAGTGCCGCCGGACAGGTTTAAGGCAGTCTCCAAGGAGTCTGCCAATCGGGCTGCAACGTCATCTTTCACAACAATCCGGTCTACAACCGCTTCGATCGTATGCTTTTTGTTTTTCTCCAAGGAGATCTGCTCCGACAAGTCGCGGATCTCTCCGTCTACACGAACGCGAACAAATCCTTGTTTGCCAATGTCCTCAAGCAATTTGCTGTGCTCACCTTTGCGCCCGCGTACCAATGGAGCAAAGATTTGAATTTTGCTTCGTTCGGGCAGCTCAAGAATCCGGTCAACCATTTGTTCTACCGTTTGAGACGAAATCGGAATATTACAGTTCGGACAAAATGGTTGTCCGACTCGTGCAAACAAAAGTCGCAAATAGTCATAAATTTCCGTAACCGTCCCTACTGTGGAACGAGGATTGCGGCTAGTTGTTTTCTGATCGATGGAAATAGCGGGTGAAAGCCCGTCGATTGAATCCACATCCGGTTTATCCATTTGTCCGAGAAATTGCCGGGCATAAGCTGACAAGGACTCGACATAACGCCGCTGACCTTCTGCATAGATGGTGTCAAACGCCAACGACGATTTCCCGGATCCGCTTAACCCTGTTAAAACAACGAGCTTATCCCTCGGAATTTGCACATCAATATTTTTCAGGTTGTGTGCTCGTGCACCTTTCACGACAATATATTCCTGTGCCATAGACTTCTCCTTTTCTGCACGTTTCTACATTTCCCGGGAAAAGAGTCGAACGTGGACGAGTCATTGTCGAATTCCCCGCGAATTTTTGGTATCCTGCTGTTTGATTCCCACAATTACGAGGCTGACAGCTCAAGAATAATATCCCTCAGTTCAGCAGCCCGTTCGAACTGGAGAGCTTTCGCCGCCTCTTTCATTTCCTTCTCAAGCGTCTTGATCAGCTGCTCACGATCCTTCTTCGACATCTTGTCGACGCTCTTCTTCACATTGTACTCTGTTTTCGATTCGGCTGCCTTCGTTGCTTCAATCACCTCGCGCACCGCTTTACGAACTGTCTGCGGGGTAATTCCATTCTGTTTGTTGTACTCTTGTTGAATCGAACGTCGCCGATTCGTTTCATCGATAGCGATCCGCATCGACTTCGTGATCGTATCCGCATACATGATGACTTGACCGTGGGCATTGCGCGCAGCCCGACCAATAGTCTGAATCAGGGAACGCTCCGCCCGCAGGAATCCTTCTTTGTCAGCATCTAGGATTGCCACCAGCGATACTTCAGGCAGGTCCAACCCTTCACGTAATAAGTTGATCCCGATTAGAACATCGAATACTCCGGTCCGCAAATCACGAAGGATCATCATCCGTTCCAGTGTTTTGATGTCTGAATGGAGGTATCGTACTTTAATACCCAAATCTTTGAAGTAATCGGTCAGATCCTCCGCCATTTTCTTCGTTAACGTAGTGACCAATACACGTTCATCACGCTTGATTCGTTTATTGATTTCTCCCACAAGGTCATCGATTTGACCTTTGATCGGGCGAACCTCAATCTGCGGGTCCACAAGACCTGTAGGACGGATGATCTGTTCGACAACCTGTTCCGCATGTTCCAATTCATACGGTCCCGGGGTCGCGGATACATGAATTACTTGACTGATTCGCTGTTCAAACTCTTCAAATTTGAGCGGTCTGTTATCCGCTGCGGAAGGCAGCCGAAAACCATGCTCGATCAGAGTCAGTTTCCGACTGCGATCCCCGTTATACATTCCGCCGATTTGCGGAACACCGACGTGTGATTCATCAATGATCAACAAGTAATCTTTCGGGAAGTAATCGAGCAGGGTATGTGGAGCCGAGCCCGGAGGACGCCCTTCCAAGTGGCGGGAGTAGTTTTCAATTCCGGAACAGAAACCGATTTCCGCCATCATCTCCAAATCATAGTTTGTACGCTGTTCCAGACGCTGGGCTTCCAGCAGTTTCCCCGCTTCGCGTAGTTCCGCAAGCCGCTCTTCCAATTCCGCCCGGATGCTGGCAATCGCCCGCTGCATCTTGTCACTTGAGGTGACGAAGTGAGAGGCCGGAAAAATCGCGATATGCTGCCGTGTTCCTACGATTTCCCCAGTGACTACATCGATCTCTGTGATTCGATCAATTTCATCGCCGAACAACTCCACACGAAATGCTTTTTCGCTTCGGGATGCGGGAAAAATCTCCAACACGTCTCCCCGAACACGAAAAGTTCCGCGAATAAAATTAATGTCGTTTCTCTCGTATTGCATCTCGACAAGTTTACGCAGGATGTCGTTTCGTGGTTTTTCCATCCCAACACGAAGTGACAGCACATGCGCTGCGTATTCGACAGGGTTCCCCAAACCGTAAATGGAAGAAACGGAACCTACCACGATCACGTCATTTCGTTCCAACAGGGAACTGGTCGCTGAATGACGCAGCTTGTCAATCTCATCATTAATCTTGGCATCTTTCTCGATATACGTATCGGAGGACGGGATATAGGCCTCCGGTTGGTAATAATCGTAGTACGAAACAAAGTATTCGACCGCATTGTTCGGAAAAAACTCCTTAAACTCGGCAGCCAATTGTGCGGCCAAAGTTTTGTTGGGTGCAAGAACAAGGGTCGGTTTGTTCACTTTCGCGATCACATTTGCCATTGTAAATGTCTTGCCTGAACCGGTTACCCCCAGCAGCACTTGCTGTCTTTTTCCGGCTTGCAGTCCTTTGACAAGCGAATCGATTGCTGTCGGTTGATCGCCCCGCGGCGCGTATTCGGACTTCAACTCAAAAACGCCTTTCCGTTCGGCCATTTTCCCCACCCTTTCCATAACAATTATTATACTCGATCACGTCAACAAGGTAACATAACATTTTCGCTTAGTAACCATTCGTAACTCCGACCGAACACGAACTTTTGTTCTATTGTATCGAACCCTCACTTCAAAATCCAGCGGATGGAAAGAATTTTTCCATAATCAAATCGACAAAAAAAGAAAGACACACAAAGATTTTGTGTGCCGGTCGTAATCCGGATCTGTCAATTCCCTGTATTCCGAAGAATGATCACATTCACCCGCCGGTTGGCAGCACGCCCCTCAGGCGTGTCATTCCCCGTAACCGGAACATATTCTCCGTACCCGGTTGCAGACATTAATTCAGGCTTTACTTCCTGGCTTTGGAAGTAATACAGCACATTGAGTGCCCTCTCGGCTGAAAGGTCAAAGTTGGAACGGAACTGGGAATTGCGGATCGGTATGTTGTCCGTGTGCCCTTCAATTGAAATCTTATTTGGCAGTTCCTTTAAAAAAGGAGCGAGCCCGCCGAGGATTTTTTCGGCATCCGGTTTCAAAGCGGCAGAACCGGTATCATACAAGGCGACGTCCCGCAGGGTGATTTGAACACCTTTCGTGTTCAACTCGACCAGGATTTTGTCACTCAAACCGTTTTGCCGGATGTGCTGTTGGAGTTTTTCCTCGGCATTCTTTAAGCGTTGGTTTTCTTCCGCCATTTTCTTGCTGGCTTCCAATATTTCTTTATCAATTGATTTTCCCGATTCGTTCGGCTCACCGTTCGGTCTTTCAAACTTTGTTTGCATAACTCCGGTTGAGCCGTTATAGAAAGATTGATTCAACGAAACGGCAAGCTGTTCATACTTGGTGATATCGATCTTCGACATCGAATACAACACCACGAAAAATATCATCAGGAGAGTGATCAGATCCGCATATGTCAACAGCCAACGCTCATGGTTTTCATGTGCGCCCCCGTGATTGTTACGCCGTCTCGACATCCGCTTCGCCTACCTCTCGCCCTGCTGCTCTAGCATCTTTTTCACGGTTGGTGGGCGCCAGGAACACTTTTAATTTCTGCCCGAGAATGTTCGGATTCTCACCGGCTTGAATGGACAAGATCCCTTCGATCATCAATTCCCGCACCAGCACTTCCTGTTTGCTGCGAATTTTCAATTTGTTGGCAATTGGCAAATAGGCCACGTTTGCGGAAGCTACACCATACAATGTAGCAATAAAGGCAACTGCAATGGATGGCCCCAACTTGCTGGCATCTTCCAGGTTGCCAAGAACGTGGACCAATCCCATAACGGTTCCGATAATTCCCATTGTCGGAGCAAAACCTCCCGCCTGTTCAAAGATGGCGGCCCCTTTTGAATGGCGGTCTTCGATAAACGAGAGTTCTGTTTCCATGATGCTGCGGACCAACTCGGGATCGACTCCGTCAACAACCAGGCGGACTCCGTTTTTGAAAAATTCGTCCTCATAGGTCTCAATTTTCTCTTCAAGCGCAAGAATCCCTTCCCGTCGTGCAATTGTGGCCAAGGATACTAGCTCATCGATAACTTCCAACGGGTCCCGGGATTTGTGAAAAAAAGCGATTTTCAAAATTTTTGGCAGTTGTTTCAACTGTTCCATCGGCGTAGCGACCATTATAGCTCCTGCCGTACCACCAAATACGATCATCAGAGCGGTCACTTCAAATAGCGCGGACGCGTGACCCCCTTCCAAAATGAAGGCTCCTACCAAAAAACCGATTCCGAGGATCAAGCCAAGGACTGTTGTGATATCCATCTATGTTTCCTCCTGTTGCAACAACTTCAGTAGTTTTCTTTTGCTGGTGAATTTCGGTTGCGACCGCTTAGTGTACTCCAAAGTCTCTTCCAGATTGGAATCGACTCAAGTCGGATATATTCCTTCGCGGAGTCATCCGGAACCAATATCAACCCCAGTCCGTGATGTTCCCCCGAGTATCTGGGTTTTCCCACAAACCGGATCTCCCCTTGTTCATCCATTACTTCCAACTTGATAAATGCCGAATTCCGATTCATTGCAAAATGCAAATCAAACGGTGAATTGACCGGCATTCCATTTGCTTTCGTAATTGTATCTCCGGACTTAAGCTCCATACTTTCCGCCGGGCTTCCGGGGAGTACCGCCAGAATTCGGAGACCCTGGAGCGGTTTCACGAAGAGAGGCCGCCGCAGTTTTTCATCGGCCAACTCCCATTTAACCAGAAATTCATGAGCAATCGGAGAAAATAACGCAGCCACCCATAAGAGTGGAGGTGCGTATTTGGCTCCAAGGACGGATATAAGCAGAAGTACGATCGCATACAGTGCCAAATATTTCGCCGTTCGCGCCGCTTTTTCTGCAGGATGGCGAGAAAGCGTCACCCCGGAATATCCGAGTACGGCAGGAATCGGAACCACTTGCAAACCGTGTACCCCGACAACAGGCAATATCGCCCACCACGGAGGGGGTTCCAAACCTCCCGTCCCGGTAACTGCCACGGCCGCCAACGGAAGAACCCAAAACTTCTGAAGGATAAACCCTCCGATCAAACGTCCCCTTTTGCTCTGCACAAAGACAGGTGACACTCCTTCTTTCCCCTGCAGAAGCACCAAAATCGCTTCTATCAAATGCAGAATGGCAACCAGCGTCAACAAATGAGGAACCGATAAAGCCCGGAAGTCCTCGTAGATCTGCCCCATCCAAGGCCAACCGATCGAATACTCGGGCAGTGCATTTAACAGCAGCGAGACAAACGACAGGATTCCGCCCGCATAAGCGAAACAGATAAACCTGACATTGAAAATTGCCAATGCCACCGCCAACACCCAGACATAGATAAAGTCGGTCGGGTTGAGAACAACGCCGATTGCAGATACGAGAAGAGTGGTCAACAGTCCGCCCAAAAGTCCATATCCGACAGATAGAATCGTTTGTCTTTCTGCGGATGTTACACGAACACCGAACAATTGGCGTTCCAGTGAAACTTGTCTGCGATATTGCAGATACATCAAGAGGATGGCCACATAGAAAAACGGAGTGAGTGGAATCTCCAGAAATCCGCGCCCCAACTCAAGCAAAAAAGGTACAGCCTGCAAGCACCATTCCCCCTTAAAACAAAAAACCCCCTGAGGACATTACGCCCTCAAGGGAATATTCGACGGAATACCGTATATTACCTGCTACTTTATCATGGAACGAATAACAGAAATCGCTTTTTCAAGCTGGGCATCATTGGTTTTCTTTTTTTCGCTGATCGCTTCCATCAACTTTAAGGTAGTTTCCCCTTCTGCAACACCCGTAACAGGCAACCCGTTCACCCGCTGGAATGTTTTGACCGCTTCTTCCGTTTGCGTACTAAAATATCCATCGTCACGTCCCGGAACAAGTCCAACTCCAATCAGCATTTGCTGCAGAGTTTTCACGGCTGATCCGGTCATATCCCGCTTGAGCGCGGTTTCCGGATTGAGTGCCGTCAGCTTGAAGTAAGCCGGCTGTGCAACCGAATAGTCAGGCTCTACCCCTTTTTTGTGGATCCAATTGCCTTTTGGAGTCAGCCATTTCGCCATCGTATACTTGAAGTTCGACCCGTCATCGAAAGCCTTGCTTTGCTGCACGGTTCCTTTACCGAAGGTCTTTTCACCAACGAGCGGATAGCCGCCGGATTCCTTGAGTGCTCCTGCCAGAATCTCCGATGCGCTTGCCGAACCACCGTTAATCAGGCACACAACCGGATATTTCGCATTTTCAAGCTTGGATCGGAATACCTCTTTTTGTCCGTTTCGGTATTCAACCTGAAGGATAATTCCTTTATTCGGAATCAACAGATTGCTGATTTCGTTGACTGCTTCCAGAAAACCGCCCGGGTTGTCCCGCACATCGATGATTAACCCTTTCATGCCCTGGGCTTCAAGCTTTTTCAGCTCTTCCTCAAAACGCTTTGCCGTATTCTCCGAGAAGGAGGTAATCTGGATTTTGCCAATCCCATTTCCCAAATTCTCGCCGTAAACAGTCTCGAGAGGAATTTCATCGCGAACCACGCTCACATGCATGATATCGCTCGATCCGGGACGGGTGATTTCCAATTCGGCCTTGCTCCCCTTCTTGCCGCGAATCAAAAGAACCGCCTGGTTAATCTCCATTCCGTCCAACGTTTGCCCGTTCACTTTGCGAATTTGATCCCCTGCCCGCAAACCCGCCTTTTCGGCAGGCGAACCTTTTATCGGAGAGGAGATTGTCACACGGCCGTTGATTGATTCAATTGTCGCACCGATTCCCTCAAAAGAAGAGGACAAAGACATATGAAATTGATCTGCGGTTTCCTTATCCATATAGGTGGAATAAGGATCATCCAAGGCTTGGATCATGCCTGAAATAGCGCCGTCAAGAAGCTTTTGATCGTCAATTTGCCGGTAATACTTCCCCCGAATCGTCTGATAGGCTTCATTAAATTTGGCAAAATTGGCCGCCTGCTCCCCGGACCCCAAACGGGGCATCTCCTTCGCAAGAGGTGAACCGCCCATTTTCCATTGAAGAAACCCGTACGTCGAAGTGCTTCCAAGAAAGAGCGCTGCCACGAGCAGTAATGCAAGGGTGCGTTTTCGTATTTGCATGGATTCACCACCTTTGTTATGTCTCATTGCGAGTATATGAGACAAGTCTGGAGTCTATTACTTGGTACATAGATTGACTGGATCTAGATCCTCAGGAATTTGCGAACTGAGAATACCGAACCGAAGACGCCGATCAAAGCCCCGATCAACAACAACGATCCGCCGACTTCAAAAATCAGAGCTTGCAGCGGCAGCAATGGAATAAATGTATTCGCAAAGTTGTCCAAAGCATACGTATAGATAACCGTAATCAACCCGACAGGAATCAGAGCGCCGATCGCTCCCATCAACAGGCCTTCAACGAAAAATGGCCAACGGATAAACCAGTTTGTGGCACCTACTAGCTTCATGATTTCAATTTCCCGGCGACGGGAATAGATTGTAATCTTAATCGTGTTTGAAATCAAGAACACGGCTGTAAGCGCCAAGCCGACAATCAATGCGCCGCCGATCCAGCGGATCACATCCATCACACCAAACAGTTTTTCAACCACTTCCCGTCCGTCTTTGACTTTCTCGACATATGGGAACGTGCGGATCCGATCGGCCAATTCCAGCGTTTGACGAGGATTGTCAGCCTTGACGATAAATTTGTCGGGAAACGGGTTCTCCATTTCGAGTCCTGTGAAGAGATCCCGGTGCTCCTTATATTTTTGCACCATCTGTTTCACAGCGTCTTCTTTCGACACAAACTCGACGGATTTGACCCCGGCGAGCGATTTCAAGCGATTTTCAATCTGACTGATATCGCTTCGGGAAGTTCCTTCAATCATAAATACGTCCATCTGGACCTGTTCTTCCACGTCTTTCGTAATTTGCTGCAGGTTCATGGCAAGCGTGAGGAACACCCCCAGAATCATCAACGACACCACTACCGATCCTACAGCCGCAAATGTCATCCATCCGTTCCGTCCAATATTCTTCAGACCTTCACGGATATGACGAATCAACGTTCTAATCTTCATATCCGTATGCCCCCTGTCGTTCGTCACGTACGATTTTACCGCCTTCAACAGCGATCACTCTGCGCTTCATGGTGTTTACGATCTCTTTGTTATGAGTCGCCATAACGATCGTTGTTCCCTGATCGTTGATCTTGCTGAATAGCTGCATAATGTCCCACGATGTCTCGGGATCCAAATTCCCTGTCGGCTCGTCCGCAATAATAACAGCCGGATGATTTACCAGCGCCCGGGCCACCGCCACCCGCTGCTGTTCTCCTCCGGATAACTGGTTCGGAAATTGATTCAGTTTATCGCCCAGTCCTACCAGTTCCATAACCTCTTTTACACGCTGTTTGATTTTTCTCCTGGGAGCTTCGATTACTTCCATTGCAAACGCCACATTCTCGGCGGCGGTTAACTGCGGGAGGAGTTTAAAGTCTTGGAACACTACACCGATTTGCCGACGCATCAATGGAATCTTTCTTTCTTTCAGGCGCTCCACGTTGAACCCATTGACAAAAATCGTCCCTTTTGTAGGTTTCACTTCGCGGTACATCAATTTGATAAACGTGGATTTCCCCGCTCCGCTGGGCCCTACCACATATACAAATTCCCCGCGGTCAATTTTCACATTAATCCCGTTTAACGCCGAGACGCCATTCGGATAAATTTTCCACACGTCGTGCATTTCAATCATCGCTATTATCCACATCCTCTGTCAGTATTCGCTGATGGCGCTTACCCAGCCCCATAACGACCCTGTGCAATCCCGTTCCGGCCCCTGCCAATCTTTTTCTTTTTTCGACAGCTTTCATGCAAAATCCTGTCTCCTTATTGAATTATACAGGACTTTTCCCTCTTGCTGGCGAGGTATTGTTTGGCAGGACTATGAAAAATCTAGTAAACTTAAATTAGAGAGGAGCGATCAGCATGTATTTGGTAGGGTTTTATTCCCCGAAAGAAAAGGCCGGAGTAACAGAGACGGCACTGTTAGTCGCCAATTGGTTAAGACAAAACACATCACTCTCTATCGCCTTTGTCTCAAACGGTATCCTGGAAAAAGAACCGATTACGAAAGAAACGGTGCATAAATTTGCAGAATTGTCTTTCGATGAACAAAAGCAGAAAATAAAAGAATTGAAATCGGCTTTTGATATTGTCGTATACGATGCCTCGAGCGGACTTTCGGCAGACATCCTGAAGCTGTTACCGATGGCCGACCGTTTATTTATACTCGGGGAGGACGATTCCCGCTTTTCCGAAACGCTGCACCACGTGATCAAGTTTAATAGACTGTTTGACAGAAAGAGCCGGGATTTGGTGAACGAACTGCATAACGATGAAACCTATGTGCTGGAACACGACAACCATATGATCGGCTTTGCCAAACCGAAGCAAAACATTGATGATGTCGGCAAACTCATTTACCGGGATTATTCCATTTACTTCTTGCACCGCAATTATATTGACAAATATCAGGAGCTTGTAGCCAAGTTTAAGGAAATGCCGAAGGAGCAGCTGGGAAAAGGGGCTTATCAGTTAGGCATCAATTTTGACAAGGCCATTCTGTTCCAGAAGTATGTGCAGTTACGCGAGGTATGCGGCCAACCTTATGAGGAAGCAATCGAATCGATCGTGCCGATTTTCATCAAATATGATTACGGAACGATTCTGCAGCAGTTTCAAAGCGAGGTCTATATCGCCCAGATTGGCTTTGGGCTGAATCGGTAGGCACTGAGTATAAAAACTACCAGTCTTGTCCATTCTTCTAGTAAACGAATTGACTGGGAGGGGATTCAGATGCAATTGGTGGTTTTGTGCACAGTGTGTAATGAGCCTTGGTTTGTTCCGTCCGAATTTGAATCGATCATGTTGGAGTCGCACGGAATGATTTGTAAAACATGCAGTCAGTACTCAGGGTTTCCCCATCGCTTAAAAGAGGATATCAAAAAAGCTGCTGCCGAATCATCCCTGCGAAAATCGTCCGAACTGTAGAAAAACCCAACCAAAAACGCCTCTCCTTAAACTAAGGAAAGGCGTTTCTTTTTGTTTACCTGACGGTTAAGCCTTGGGCTCCCATTCTTCCTTTTCCAATGCGGCTTCCACCCAATTCCCCAAATCTGACGTGAGACTTTTCGCTTTCGCAAGCGCCTGTTTAACCCGCTCACTGCCGGTTCCGCCATGGACATTCCGTGCATCCACAACCGTCTGAATATCGATCACATGATACACATCCTGTTCAAAAAGCGGACTGTGCTCCTTGTATTCCTCTACTGTCAAATCGGCCAGGAACTTGCCGTTGGAGATACAATACAGTACGAGCTTTCCGATCACCTCATGCGCCTGACGGAACGGCAGCCCTTTGCGAACAAGATAGTCAGCCAGGTCAGTGGCATTTGAGAAGTCTTCTTTCACGACTTGAGCCAACCGTTCTTTGCGGACTTCCATGGTCCGGATCATGTCAGCAAAAAGGGCCAATGAACCTTTCAGAGTCTCCACCGTATCAAACATGCCCTCTTTGTCTTCCTGCAGATCCTTGTTATAAGCAAGCGGCAGGCTCTTGAGCACCGTTAACAGACCGAACAGATTGCCATAGACCCGGCCCGATTTTCCGCGGACCAATTCGGCAACATCCGGATTCTTCTTCTGAGGCATGATCGACGAACCTGTACAATAGGCATCGTCCAGTTCCACGAAACCGAATTCGGTGGAAGACCAAAGTACCAGTTCTTCACAAAAACGGGACAGGTGCATCATGAGAATCGAAGCGTGGCTGAGAAATTCCAAAATGAAATCGCGGTCACTTACCGCATCCATCGAGTTGTCGTAGATACGCGAGAAACCGAGTTCTTTCGCAACCAGTTCACGGTCAATCGGGAACGTCGTACCCGCTAAGGCACCCGCCCCTAGCGGCAGAATGTCAATTCGCTTCAATGCATCCTCCAAACGTTCCGCATCCCGCGAGAACATGCCCACATAGGCCAGCAAATGATGGGCAAACAAAACCGGTTGTGCACGCTGCAGATGAGTATACCCCGGTATGATCACGTCGAAATGCTTGTCCGCCGAGTCTACAAGAGCCTGCATTACGTCAACCAACAGGGCGATAATCTGCTTGGTCTCGCGGCGCAAATACAGGTGCATATCGGTTGCCACCTGATCGTTTCGCGAACGTCCTGTGTGAAGCTTGCCTCCGACCGGACCAATCCGTTCAATCAGGTATTTCTCAATATTCATATGGATGTCTTCATTTTCAACCGCATAAGTGAGCTTGCCCGCTTTCACATCTTCCAGAATCGAGAGCAATCCCTCACGGATCTTATCTGCATCTTCCTGCGGGATAATGCCGCATGCGCCTAACATTTTTACATGAGCCAGCGAGCCCCGGATATCATCAACGGCCAATTTTTGATCGAAAGTGATGGAAGCCGTAAACTCTTCCACCAGCTTGTCTGTTGGTTTTGTAAAACGTCCGCCCCATAGTTTTGACATTTCAGTACTTCCTTTCTCACTGTGTCCCTTAATCGCTTTGCCCACTAAGTCAGAATTAGGTGCGCTGCTGAAATAAGAGACTGACAAGGTCTTATTTCCCGATTTTCAGGGTTAATTTGCAAAATAAAGGACTATAAGGGTCTTATTTGATGTTTTTCGGACCCTAATCCGCTTCCACACGGTGAAATAACACCTGCAAAAGGAGCTATTTAGAAAACACCACAAAAAAACGCAGGAATAAGACCTCCAAAAGGTCTTATTCCGAACATGCCTTACAAACTTGCTCCTCGTTCCCCGTCGGAGACGTCTTATTTGTCCGTGTTCTGCTGCACACCAGATGCCACTTTCAGACGCAGCGCGTTCAGACGAATAAAACCGGTCGCGTCAGATTGATTGTACGCCTGCGTTGGGTCAGCTTCCATCGTCGCGATATTCGGATTGTACAAGCTCACCGGACTCTTCACCCCGGCACCAATTACGTTCCCTTTGTACAGTTTCACTCGAACCGTGCCGGTCACATTTTTCTGACTCTCGGTGACCAGTGCCTGCAGCGCCAGCCGTTCCGGTGCGAACCAAAAGCCGTTGTAAACAAGCGTGCTGTAACGGGGAATGAGCGAATCGCGCAGCTGCATCACTTCGCGGTCCATCGTGATCGACTCCATTTTGCGATGGGCGATAAACAGGATCGTGCCCCCCGGAGTTTCATAAACCCCGCGGCTCTTCATGCCGACAAAACGGTTCTCTACCATGTCCACGCGTCCGATCCCGTGTTTCCCACCGAGCTCGTTGAGCTTCTCCATAACCTGGAGCGGTGACATGCGCTCCCCGTTCAATCCGACGCAATTCCCCTGTTCAAAATCCAACTCTAAGTATTCCGGTTGATCCGGTGCTTCCTCAGGCGAAACGCTAAGCACATACATGTCTTTGCTTTCCACACTGCTCGCGTCAAACCAAGGGTCTTCCAAAATGCCGCTCTCAAAGCTGATATGGAGCAGATTGCGGTCCATGGAATAGGGCTTCGACGCAGTTGCCTGCACCTGAATCCCGTGCTTCTCCGCATACGCGATCATTTCCGCTCTGCCCGGGAATTGTTGGCGAAACCCCTCGACCCTCCACGGAGCGATCACTTCCAATTCCGGAGCCAAAGCTGCCGCTGTAAGCTCGAATCTCACCTGGTCGTTCCCTTTTCCAGTTGCGCCATGCGCAATCGCAGTTGCCCCTTCAGCTCGAGCAATTTCAACCATCCGCTTGGCGATCAGCGGACGGGCAATGCTCGTGCCGAGCAAGTACTGTCCTTCGTAAAGCGCCCCGGCTTGGAACATCGGGTAAATAAAGTCCCGTGCGAACTCGTCGCGCAAATCGTCGATGTACACTTTGCTCGCACCCGTACGCAGCGCCTTTTCTTCGAGCCCTTCCAGTTCCTCCTTTTGCCCGATATCTGCCGTAAAGGCGACAATCTCGGCATCATAAGTCTCTTTCAGCCAGGTTAAAATAACGGACGTATCCAATCCGCCGGAATACGCCAACACAATTTTCTGCTTCGCCATCCGTTCTCGCTCCATTCAATTGAAAATCATTTCGACTCTGTTCAACACCTGAATAATTATCTATGAAAACATTTTGACATTCAAGCGGCTACCCAAGGGTAGCGGCGAGAATCGCCTTTTGCACATGCAGCCGGTTTTCCGCCTCATCGAAAATCACCGAATGCGGGCCATCGATAATCTCGGCCGTCACTTCCTCACCCCGATGTGCAGGCAGGCAGTGCATAAACAGATAATCAGGCTTCGCATGGCTGCACAGCGCCTCGTTCACCTGGTAATCAGCGAACTTCTGCACCCTCTCTTCCTGTTCCGCTTCCTGGCCCATACTCGCCCACACATCCGTATACACGAGATCTGCGCCCTGTACCGCTTCCACAGGATCGTTTGTGAATACCAGTTCCGTCCCGTATTCCTTGGCAAATTTCTTGGTTTGTTCCACAACCGCAGGATCGCACTCATATCCGGTCGGTGTTGCCACGCGCATATTCAAACCGAACTTCGGAGCCGCCTGAATCCAGGAGTTAGCCATATTATTTCCATCTCCCACGTACGCGACCGTGAGACCTTGCAATTTGCCTTTGTACTCTTTCAAGGTCAAGATGTCGGCCAGCACTTGGCAGGGATGATGCAGATCCGTTAACGCGTTAATGACGGGAATATCCGCATGTTCAGCCAACTCGACGACATCATCATGGCCGAATGTCCGAATCATAATCCCATCCACATACCGGGACATCACTCTTGCCGTATCGGAGATTGGTTCCCCACGGCCGATCTGGGTATCACTGCCCGACAGAAAAAGCGCATGACCGCCTAATTGAAACATCCCCACTTCAAATGAGACTCGAGTCCGCGTCGATGCCTTGGTAAAGAACATACCAAGCGTTTTTCCGAGAAGCGGCTGATACATCTCGCCTTTCTTTTGTTTTTCTTTAATCGTCTCCGCCAGATTCAACAAGTATTCCAACTCGGCTGGAGTATAATCCGCAAAATCGATGAAATCCCGACCTTTCAGCCGATTCAATTGCCAATCCCGAACCATAGGAACTGATTTTGCCATTCCTCTCTACCTCCCCGAAACACCCCACAAAGTGACGTGAAGCGTTACAGCTGCACCGAGTACTTTGTGGGGGCCCCGTATTATTATTAAAGCTATTTCCCTGGCCTTAATTAACGAGCGACCACCGGTGCCAATGGCTTCGGTGTCACCTCAGCCCGTTCTTCCAAAACCATTAACAGGGCACTTGCCGTATCGAGTGATGTAAGACAAGGCACTCTCGTCTCTACGCTGTATCTTCTTAACCAGAACCCCAACCGTTCCGGATCCTGCCCTTTCGTAGGGATATTCAACACGAGTTGAATCGCCCCCGACTTCAACAGTTGCTCAATCGCCTCTTGGCTCTTCTCGACGGGAGTTACCCCCTGCACGCGGTTCTGCTCTAGAATACTCGCTGTTTGCAGTGTCGCGTAAAGCTCGAAGCCGAGTTGTGCATAACGTTTTAACAATGGAACGGCAGCCGCCTTCTCACGCTCTGTAATTGAGCAGAACAATCCGCCAGGCTTTAATCCGATACCCATTCCAGCAAAGGCGCTGGCGGCTGCGGCTGCATAATCGTCCCCGATGCCAAGCACTTCACCGGTCGATTTCATTTCAGGACCGAGATGAATATCAAAGCCGGTAATCTTCGCGAACGAAAAGACTGGTGCTTTTACCACCACATAGGACTGATTTGCGGCAAGACCCGTTCCGTATCCGCATTCTGTCAACCTCTGTCCCTGCTGCACCCGAACAGACAGATCGATCAGCGGAATTCCGGTCACCTTCGAGATGATCGGAACTGTCCGTGAAGCCCGCGGATTGACTTCCAGCACGTACACTCGCCCTTCGTAGATCACGAACTGAATATTAATCAAACCGATCACCGGCAAATTCCGGGCGATTTTTTGCGTATAGTCGACGATCGTTGCAATCTCCGCTTCCGAAAGGGTTTGCGGCGGATAAACGGCCATCGAATCGCCCGAGTGGACACCCGCCCGCTCGATGTGCTCAAAGATCCCCGGAATCAAGATGTTCTCTCCGTCACACACCGCGTCGACTTCCACTTCTTTTCCTGCGAGATACGCATCGATCAGAACCGGATGTTCGGGATTCACATCAACAGCCAAGCGCATATAGTCGCGCAGTTCCTCTTCGTTATGAACCACAGCCATTGCTCGCCCGCCAATCACATAAGAGGGGCGAACAATCACCGGGTACCCGATTTTTCCTGCCACCTCAACAGCGCCTTCGACATCGTAGGCAGTTCCGCCTTCACTCTGCGGAATGCCCTGTTCCAGCAGGAACCGGCGAAACTCGTCGCGATCCTCCGCCCGATCGATAGCTGCCAGCGGCGTACCCGCAATCTTCACATTGGTTCCAACTAACGCTTTTTCCAGCTTCTCGGCAAGGTTGATGGCTGTTTGCCCGCCGTACTGGATGAACACCTGCTCGACGCCTTCTTTTTCAATCACCGACAGCACATCTTCCAGCGTCAAAGGTTCGAAATACAATCGATCCGCCGTGTCAAAATCGGTCGATACCGTCTCCGGATTGTTATTGATAATAATCGTTTCATAGCCCTGCCGTTTTAACGCCCACACCGCGTGCACCGAGCAATAGTCAAACTCGATTCCCTGCCCGATACGGATCGGTCCGGACCCGATTACAAGCGCCTTCTTCCGGGAAGACGGCTGTACTTCATCTTGAGATCTGTAGGTCGAATAATAATAAGGAGTGGCCGACTCAAATTCGGCTGCACAAGTATCAACTAAGAGATAAGACGGTACAATTCCGTCTGCCAACCGGGCTGCCCGCACATCCTGGTTTGTAACTCCTGTCAGGTAAGCGATCCGGTCATCCGAGAAACCAAGTTTTTTGGCCTCCAGTAACAGCTCTTCCGGCAAATTCCCGGAACCTGCTGCCGACAGTTCGTTCTCGAAACGGATCAACTTTGCCAACTTCCCTATGAAAAATCGGTCAATGCCTGATAGATTGCAAATCTGCTCTTGCGACCAGCCGCGGCGCAAGGCTTCTGCTGCAACAAACAAACGGCGGTCGTCCGGTTCCTTTCCGAGGATCCGTTCCATTTCCGAATCGGACAACCCGGACACGCCTTTTAATTCAAGGCCGTCGAGACCGATATCCAGGGATCGCAGCGCTTTTTGTAATGCCCCTTCAAATGAACGCTCCAGCGACATCACTTCTCCCGTCGCCTTCATCTGAGTACCGAGTGTGCGATCGGCTGTCGGGAACTTGTCAAACGGCCAGCGCGGGATTTTCACCACTACATAATCGAGAGCCGGTTCAAAAGATGCATACGTCTTGCCTGTCACCGGATTCAGGATTTCATCCAGGCGCTTGCCCGCTGCGATCTTGGCAGCCATCTTGGCAATCGGATATCCGGTCGCTTTGGAAGCCAACGCGGATGAACGGGATACACGCGGGTTCACTTCAATCACACAATACTCGCGGCTTGTGGGATGAAGCGCAAACTGGACATTGCATCCGCCTTCGATTTTCAAAGCCCGAATGATATCTACCGCAGCCGTCCGCAGCATCTGATATTCCTGATCGGTCAGCGTTTGCGAAGGAGCCACCACGATGCTGTCCCCTGTATGAACGCCAACCGGGTCAATATTTTCCATATTGCAAATGGTAATGCAGGTGTCTGCAGCATCCCGCATCACTTCATACTCAATTTCTTTCCAGCCCTTGATGCTTTGCTCAACCAGGATTTGACTGATCGGGCTTTGTTTCAGACCGCGGGTTGCGATCGTCTTGAATTCTTCCATTGTTTCAGCGATGCCGCCGCCCGTTCCGCCTAAGGTGTAGGCAGGTCGGATAATCACCGGAAGTCCGATTTTTTCAACGAACGCCAAACCTTCCTCCAACGATTCCACAACCTTTGAATCCGGAATCGGCTGCTTGATCGAGTCCATCAAGTCTTTAAACAACTGGCGATCTTCGGCTTGCTTGATTGATTCGAGTGATGTTCCGAGCAGCTTCACTCCATACTTTTCCAGAACCCCTGCCTCATCCAGTTCAACCGCCATGTTGAGTCCGGTCTGACCGCCAAGTGTCGCCAGAAGTCCGTCAGGACGTTCTTTCTCAATGATTCTTTCGAGAACCTCAACATTTAAAGGTTCAATATAAACAACATCCGCCACATCCAGATCGGTCATAATCGTCGCAGGATTGGAATTCACAAGGATTACGCGGTATCCTTCCTCACGCAGGGCTTTACAGGCTTGCGTGCCGGCATAGTCAAATTCTGCAGCCTGCCCGATTACGATCGGACCTGAACCGATGACAAGAATCGTCTCTTCTGTTGTGGGACTAAGTTGCGTAGACAAGATGCCGCCCCTCCCGTTCCGCCATATGCTGCATAAATGTTTCAAACAACAGTTCCGAATCACGCGGTCCGGGACAGGCTTCCGGGTGGAACTGCACGGAAAAAACCGGCAGTCCTTTCACACGAACCCCTTCAATAGTCCCGTCATTTACGTTGATATGAGTTACTTCCAATTCATCCGGAATCTGCCCGTCAAGTACCGCATACCCGTGATTCTGGGAAGTAATCCAGATCCGTCCGCTGGCCAACTCCTTCACCGGATGATTGGAACCGCGGTGACCAAACAGCATCTTGCCCGTTTTTGCACCAAATGCCAGGGACAACAGCTGATGGCCTAAACAGATCCCCATCAACGGATACGTTTCCGCCAGTTTCCGAATCGTTGGCAGCACGTCCGCACAGTCCATTGGATCGCCAGGTCCGTTCGACAATAGAATTCCATCGGGATTCAGACTCTGAATGGTTTCAAATGAAGTTCTCGCCGGCACCACCGTAACTTTACATCCCAAGTTGACTACCGACTGAACGATATTTGACTTCACCCCAAAGTCCACTACCACAACATGATAGTTTCCGTTTGTCGAAGCCGGATACATGGCAGGGGTTGTAACGTGATCTACATGCCCCTTCATTGTCTCCGGGAACTCCAGTTGTCCCACCTGAATGGGCTCATTCTCCACATCAGGAAGAATCCAGCCTTTCATCGCACCTTTATCGCGAATGATTCGAACGATCGTCCTTGTATCGACACCTGTCAGTCCGACGACGCCTTGTTCTGCCAAATAATCGGATAAGGTTTGATTGCTTTGCCAATGACTCGGTTCGTCACAAGCTTCAGCCGTCACAAAGCCGGACAGCCAAGCTTTGCGGGATTCGAAATCCTCCGGATTGATCCCGTAATTGCCAATTAGAGGATATGTCATCACGACGATTTGTCCTGCATAGGAAGGATCGGTTAAGATCTCCTGATATCCTGTCATCCCTGTATGAAACACGACTTCCCCGAACCCTCGTGTCAATCGGCCAATCATAGTTCCCGTAAAAATTTGTCCGTTCTCGAGGACCAAACGACCTTTCACAGCATCTCCCGAAGACGCTGTACCCCTGCCGAAATTTGAACCCTTTGGGTGAGTCATTCTGGTTCCCTCCCCCTCTATATTTACTCTATCTATTGTATATAGATGCATGTTCTCGAATTATTATACGTTCCGATGAATAAATTTGCAATGGTTTTTTAGATCTTACCGTTTAAAGGGGCAGGGCGAACCAATCCGACTCCTTCTGCATAAAGTAAAGTAAAATATCGGGTTACCGCTCCATCCCACTCGGAGGTGTATAGACAAAGGGAAAGGAGCGTTCATATAGATGCTCTTGCATAAAGAGCAAGAAGTCTGAGGCCCCGCGGGCCTTTTTGTTTGCGGTCAACAAAAAAACCGGTTCTCAGAACCGGTGATTAATAAATGGGCTTCCAACACCATACAATAAAGAAAAACACTGCAAATGCAATCAAGAAAGCAATCGCCCACCATGACCAGCCGTACCCGAAGCCGGCACCGGGGAAACCGAAACCAAACGGAAGCACCGCACTCCCCCCTTACTTGCAGACAATGGAGTATAGTCCATTGTACGCCAGCCCTGCAACAACCGTTTGGACTTTTATCCCGCCCATAAAAAAATAGGCTATTTGTCCTAACCTAAATGTCGAAATATGTGAAAAAATGCCGAAGAAACGAGAGATAGCCACCATTAAAATGGAGTAAAAGGATAAAAGAGGGGTAACTATTATGAAAAAATGGACATACTTGTTGGTAATCCCTTTATTGGCTGCATGCTCCACCACAGTCATCACCGGTGGAAGCTCCGAAAACGCCACACAATCCGAAGTGGCGGCAAAAACGGAAACTCCCGCTCTTCAAAAAAGTGAGCCTCCCACTCTTCAGCAAACGGCCACTCCTTCCCTGCAGAAACCGGAGCCCTCAGAACCACCGCAACCAAAAATCTCACAAACTTCTGGTTTCACGTATCCCGATGCAGTCCGCGGAATTTATGTTACCGCCCATTCAGCGGGTGGAGAACGCTTCAACAGTCTCGTCGATCTGGTTGACAAAACAGACTTAAACACGATGGTCATCGATATCAAAGACGACTGGGGCTATATCACTTACAAGATCAACGATCCAAAATGGGAAGATTCCAGCCGCCCCTACATCCATGACCCGAAAGCTTTGCTTGCAAAATTGAAAGAACATGACATTTATCCAATCGCCAGAATTGTAGTCTTCAAAGACTCCGTCTTCGCACAAGCCCACCCTGAATATTCCTTCCTTACCCAGGGACAAATATGGAGAAACAGTCGCGGAGAAGCGTTCGTCAATCCCTTCCTCCCCGAAGTTTGGAAACACAACCTTGAAATTGCAAAGAAAGCCGCAGAAGCAG
Organism: Effusibacillus consociatus; assembly: GCF_042652925.1. NCBI lineage: Bacteria > Bacillati > Bacillota > Bacilli > Caryophanales > Alicyclobacillaceae > Effusibacillus > Effusibacillus consociatus. The sequence goes on along the minus strand of NZ_JBHSHC010000099.1, from coordinate 14,352 downwards.
GCTTCCAGGAAATACAATTCGATTATGTACGATTCCCCGAAGGCTTCGAAACAATGGACAATACCCTGCAGTATAACATGGGAGAGTATAAAGACCGGAAACCGACGAAATTTGCCCAATTGGAACAGGAATACCAGGCAGCGATAAACTCTTATGAATCAAGAAAAGCGGAACTGAAGAAGCAGCAGGAAGCTCTGCAAGCGAAGGTAAGCGGATACCAACCGAAAGAAAACCTGTCGGAAGAACAAAAGAAAGAACTGCAAGCCGCGGAAGAATCTTTGGCGAAAGCATCTGCCGAATTCCAAAACCACGAAAAGACAGCACCAAAAGCCCCTCAATTTTCCGAGAAGGAGCGTCTCGTTCAACTTCGTGTCGATGCCGTCACCGATTTCGTGTCGTACGCGAGAAAGGAACTGGAGCCTTTTGGCGCAAAAGTAAGTGTTGATATTTTCGGTTACTCGGCAACCCTGCCGGAAGCTCCCGGTATCGGACAGAACTTTGTGCGAATCTGCGAAAATGTGGACGTCATTTCCTCCATGATCTATCCGTCCCATTGGGGGCCCGGATATTTCAACATTCCCAAACCGGATCTTGAGCCCTATCGTTTGGTGGCAGAATATGCAAAAGCCGAAAATGAAAAATTAAACGGTTTGAAAAATAAGGTCACTTCTCGCCCCTGGATTCAAGATTTCACCGCAAGTTGGCTGGGTGGCGGGAATTACAAGTCGTACGGAAAAGCCGAAGTGGAAGCGCAAATTCGAGCGCTGAAAGATCACGGGATCAATGAATTTCTGATTTGGAATGCCGGCAATACCTATACGGATGGAGTCGATTACACGCCATGATGCACCGTAAAATTCCACTTCTTCTTGCGGTCGCGATAACGTTTGCGGGTTGTTCGAATCAACCCGCATCTCCGTCTTCCGCTCCGGCAGCATCCGATCAACCTTCGGAAGGAGCCGCAGCACCGGCGCCATCTACAACGCCGACATCCGCTCCGGAGGAGCCACAGCCGCTTCAGCAGCCTGAAGTCAAGGAACCGAAACGATACTACGTCGATACCCAAAACTTTTTCATTCATTCGGTTGAAGAATCTGCAAACGAAAAAATTGCACTGCTGACGTTCGATGATGGTCCGAAAGGAGATTCCACTCTTCAAATTCTTGATATTCTGGACCGTTACCACGCGAAATCAATCTGGTTCGTAAGCGGATTTAACTATGGATACAATTATCTGCCCGATCCCCACAAAGCAAAAAAGTTTGAAGAAATGATCCTCGAAATCAGAAAGCGGGGACATATAGTGGCAAACCACAGCTGGTCCCATGAAAACTTCAAACAACTTCCGCCCGATGTACAAAGAAAAGAAATTGCCTCCCTGAGCGAGCTTCTTGAAAAGATCACAGGCGAAAAACCAAAATTTATCCGGCCCCCGTTTGGATCCTATACAGATGTTTTTCAAGATGAAGTCAAAAAACAAGGTATGCAATGGATGAACTGGTCGGTCGGATCGCTTGACTGGGAGTACACCGATCCGCAAAAAGTGATTCAGCAAACTGTATCCACCATGCATAACGGAGCCAATATTTTAATGCACGACAATCCTGTGGAAGTTCAGGCTCTAGACGGAATTCTCAAACGGCTGACCGAGCAGGGCTATAAATTTGTGCTGCCGACAGAAGTAAAACCCGACTAAAGAAAACGATGAAAATAGTGATAGACGGGACATGCATACGTGTGTATAATTATACTTAATTTTTGCATATTCATTATAGGAAGTGAAGTCCCGTGCAATTTCGCAAAGCGGTAATGGGTGATACGGAAGCTATCTACGAATTGATCCAGATGAATGCGGATCTCGGCCTGGTATTGCCGCGTCCCCGTATTTCTTTATATGAAAATCTGCAATCATTAACCGTGATTGAGGATGAAGACCGTATTGTAGGTGTCGGCGGTCTCCATATCCTCTGGCAGGATCTTGCAGAAATCCGATCTCTCGCAGTTGCACCTGACAAAAAAGGAATGGGTCTTGGCAAAGAGCTTGTGTCCATCCTTGTGAAGGAATCTGCCCAACTCGGGATTCCGCGTGTTTTATCGCTCACCTATCAGGTGGATTTTTTCCGCAAATGCGGATTTGAGATCGTACAAAAAGAAACCCTTCCGCATAAAGTGTGGAAGGATTGTATCAATTGCAGCAAGTTTCCCACCTGCGACGAGACTGCCATGTTATATTACGTGTCCTAATTCAGGCGGGATAACCTTTGGCTGGAGTCGATTGGACTCCGGCTTTTTTGTTATTGCTTTGTCTCCGGATGAACCACCGCTGCCGTTTTCACATCGATCAACACCGGCTTGTTGGACTGCAGCGCTTCCCGCAAGGCTCTTTCGAGCTGTTCCTCCGTCTCAGTCCGGTACCCTTCCCATCCGCACGCTTGGGCCAATTTTACAAAGTCGGGATTTGTCAGCTGCACTCCTTCCGTTTGAAACCCGCTCACAATCATCTTGTCCAACTCCATCTGCAGGGCACCGTTATTAAACACCACAACGGTCACTTGTAACCCGTAACGAACGGCTGTGAGCAAATCGGCCATCACCATTTCGAGCCCGCCGTCCCCAACAACCGCTACCACTTGGCGATCCGGAGAACATAATTTGGCGGCAAGGGCCGCAGGGACTCCAAACCCCATTGTCCGCCAATCTCCCGAGAATAACACATCCTGATTTTGAGCTCTGAAGCTGCGGTTCATCCAGACTGTTACATCTCCGGTATCCAGGGTTATAACTGCGTTCGATGATACGGATCTCTCGATCACTCGACAAACTGTTGCGGGGTGGATTGGGGAGCCTCCAAGCATCCCTTCCTGCTCATTGGTTAACTCCCACATTCGTTTCACCACTGTCCATTTGGAAACCCATTCCGGATTTTTCTGATATCCTTGCAATCCTTCAGTCAACAAAGGAACTGCTACGGACGCATCCCCAACGATTCCGAGTTCAGTCGGTATGCCTTTTCCGATATTTTGCTGCGCCGTATCGATTTGGAGAATGCGGGCTTGTGTCGGGACATAGCCTTCCGGCCACCAGGTATCCCCAACCAGCAGTACCACATCAGACTGTTTAAACAGATCGTCAGCATATGGGTTTCCGCCTTGGCCAATGCCTCCAAGCATATTTGGAGAGGACTCGGGAATCATCCCTTTGGCCCCTAAACTGACGAGAATGCCTGCGCCCAATGTTTCCGCCAATTTTCCAACCGCTTGTGCAGCCGTTCTTCCCCCGACACCTGCAACGATCATCGGTTGTTTTGCGGAGGCGAGGAGTTGAATCGCCGATTGCAAACCGTGTTTGTCAAACTGAGCTGTCCCCTTCAGCAATGCAGGTTTCTGCCGGACTTTTGCCGACGTCATCATTGTAAACATATCTTTCGGTACTGAGAGATGTGTCACCGCACCTTCTGTCAAGGAGGTATGCATGGCCTTTACCAACACCTCCACCGTTGCATTCGGATGTGTAAGTAAGGTGCTGTACCGTGCGAACGGCTTAATCAGTTCCTGCTGATCGACATACTGCTTGTAGTCGGTTCCTATTTTATCTGTCGGTGCTTGTCCGGTAATTGCCAATACCGGTGCTTTATCCATGTGTGCATCACCGAGACCGTTTAATAAATTGCCAAGCCCGGGCCCCATCGTGGCAACGCATACTCCCAGTTTTCCCGTTAACTTGGCTTCCGCTGAAGCCATCATGGCGGCAACCGATTCATGTTTTACGGCAATAAACCGGATCCGATTTTGCTTCGCAATCGCATCCATCAAGCCCAGAATGGCGTCTCCCACCACTCCGTATATCCGTTCCACACCCCATAAGTGCAGCTGCTCCAAAATCGTCTCGGCCACCGTTTTGTTATTCCACGGTGTCACCGCTGATGCCGCTTGAACGGCAGCAACCTGATTCTGCGGCTTCTGTTGAATTTCTTGAACCATTTGTCCGTCCCCTTTATCACGATTCTTCGTACTTAACGTGTGTTGGAGAACGGAAGATTATGCTAAAGAGCTAATTTGGCTTTCCAAGATTGACTCTGCTTACCTAATGCGACCGCAACCAATTGGTTCATAACCTCTACCGCATTCGGGTTGTTCTTTAAACTTGTGGGCTTCCATATGATCACCCTTCTCAAAACGTCTTTTTTTATTTTGTAAATATTTATTTTTACTTATTTATCACAGATGTTAAAAAGGGACAATAATAAGTAAAAGTAAATTATTAAATTATATAAGTCTTGCAATAATTTGATTGACCCATTTGACATTCCACTGATATGATTTATATTGTTAATTATTTTCCAGATTGTCAGTTCCTAAGGGGAGTCTTGGTGAAAAAACGTCTGGTTGCACTTACTATGTCTTCTGTACTTGCACTTTCCTTGTTAGCCGGCATACAGGGCGGAGCTAACGCGCAGGAGGAAAAATCCTATTTAGTCTCCTTTAAAGGAAATCTGCCTGTCGATTACCAGGCGCAAATCCAACAGGCTGGCGGCGCTGTTACCCGAACGATCGCTGAAGTGGGAATTGTCGAAGCAGCTTCCAACAATCCTTCCTTCTTACCCAGCTTGCGCTCCAATCCCGAAATTGAAGCTGCCGATGAAGAAATTGAACTTTATCTTGAGGATGATCCCCAGGCGGATGAGGCGGGCAGCAAGACGTTTGTTCCCGGAACCACAAACGCTTGGGACCAAAATGGTCACGGTACCCATGTGGCAGGCTCGATTGCAGGAAGCGGAAAAGTGCTTGGCGTAGGTCCAAATCTGAAAGTCCGTGCCTACAGAGTATTTGGCGCAACCGGAGGAGCAAAGCAATCCTGGATTACCGATACAATTGTTTCAGCGGCGAATGACGGAGTCGAGGTCGTAAACATGAGTCTCGGCGGCTGGCGTTGGCTGGCTCATAACCTGGACGACAAAGGACCAGTCTGCGTCGATGGTTGCCTACCATCGTGCAATTCAATATGCAATCAAAAAGGGAGTTACAGTTGTCGTCGCTGCGGGGAACGACTCCCGGAACCTGAACAGTCTGCACGACATGCAAACCTATTGGAAACAAATTTACGGATGGGACATTAAAGGTCCTTCCCGGGTGGTACCGGCACAGATTCCCGGAGTAATCACAGTTTCTTCGTCGAATGAATGGTCCAAAGATGTGATTGCGTTTTACTCCAACTACGGCAGCGGGGCAATTGATGTAGCCGCTCCGGGGAGAGACAACGGACCGGTTTATGATGCTCTCTACCGGCAAGACCCAACTGGCAATTACCTCAACAAGCGCGACTTTATGTATCGTACGCTGTCCACCTGGCCAACTTATCTGCCGCCCTACCCTACTGCGAATCTCACAGGGTATGCGCTGCTGCACGGCACTTCCATGGCAGCTCCAAAAGTAGCGGGCATCGCAGGGGTGATCAAAGCTCAACACCCGGAATACAACCCCGCGCAAATAGCTGCATCAATCCAACAGACCGCCGTCGACCTGGGCAAAAGCGGGCATGATCAATACTTTGGCGCAGGTGAAGCAAACATCGATAACGCTTTACTGAAAAAATAAGTTTATGCAAATAACGCGTCGATCCGGAGCGTAACTCTGACCAAAGAAAAAGTGGCCACTTCGCTTCTGCAAAGTGTGCCACTTTCTAATCCCTACTGTTAAACAGTTTGGTACAGTTCAGCCAGAGTCTCATCGAGAATGGAAACCGCTTGGTCAATCTGCTCTTTCGTTACGATCAGAGGGGGTGTAAATCTCACCGCGTTCCCCCCGGCAACAGTAAGCAGCAATTTCTTTTCCATACATGCTTTTATCACATCGCCCGCCGGACGATCCAGTGACAAGCCGACCAACAATCCCATCCCCCTTACTTCCTGCGCTACCGGGTGTTTGTCGACCAACTGCTGCAGCTTGCCGACGAGATAACCACCCATCTCTCTTACGTTGTCCATAATCCCCTCTTGCAGTAAGAGGTTTACGGTTGCAAGACCCGCAGCCGTCGCCAGCGGATTTCCGCCAAACGTGCTCGCATGAGTACCCGGCACCATTACATCCGCAACATGTTGTTTGGCCAGTACCGCACCAATCGGAACCCCATTCGCCAAACCTTTCGCCAATGCAAGAATATCGGGTTCAATTCCAAACTGCTCGTATGCGAAAAATGTACCTGTACGCCCGACGCCGGTCTGTACTTCATCCAGAATGAGCAAAAAGCCGTTCTCATCACAAAGTGCCCGCAGTTCCTGCAGGAATGCCTTACTAAAGGGACGGACTCCGCCTTCTCCTTGCACCGGCTCTAACAGAATTGCACAAGTTTTTTCCGAGATCAAAGACTTAACCGATTCGATATTTCCGGGATTAGCATAATGGAACCCCGGAACGAGCGGTCCGAATCCCTCTTGGTATTTTGCCTGGCAGGTAGCCGTTAATGCACCTAAAGTTCGGCCATGGAAGGAATGTTCAAACGTAATGACCTCATGTTTTTCAGGACCGTAGTTCTCGTATGCCCAGCGGCGAGCCATCTTAATGGCCCCTTCAATCGCTTCCGCTCCCGAGTTGGAGAAGAATACTTTATCGAAACAGGATAACTCCACCAATTTTGCAGCCAATTCGATCTGATTCGGAATGTGATAAAGGTTGGAACAGTGCAGAAGTGTGGCTGCTTGTTCCGCAATTACTTTTGCAATCTCCGGATGTGCATGACCAAGGGCCGTCACCGCGATGCCGGCGGTAAAATCGAGATACTTGTTCCCTTCCGAATCGTACAGCCAAATGCCTTCCCCTTTTGCCATCGAAACAGGCCAGCGTCCATACGTTTGCATCACATGGTTGGTCATGCGGTCTCCTCCCCGATTACCATAGTGCCGATCCCTTGATCGGTGAATACTTCGAGCAGCAGTGCGTGCGGTTCTTCCCCGTTCAAAATGTGAACATGTTTGGCACCCGCTGCCAGCGCTTGCAAACAAGCCTCCACTTTTGGAACCATTCCGCCCGTTATTTGCCCTTCTTCAATCAGCAATTGAATCCCCTCGGGTGTAATTTGGTTCAGAACTTGTTTACCATTCGGAGTATTACGTAAAATACCGGGCACATCGGTCAGCAAAACCAATTTTTCCGCATGGAGTGCACCGGCAATTGCCCCTGCAGCCGAGTCGGCATTCACGTTGTAGCGGACGCCGTTCTCATCTACCCCAATCGGAGCGATGATCGGTACCACCCCTGCGTCAAGTAACTGAGTAAGGAAGGAACTGTTAACGCTGACCACCTCACCGACAAGTCCAAGTTCTTCCCGCTTTTGCCGTACCTTCAGCAAACCGCCGTCCACACCGGTTAATCCGACTGCCGCCACCCCGTTTTTATAAAAAGTCGCTGCAATCCGTTTGTTGATACTGCCCCCTAAAACCATCTCCGCAACATTCATCGTCTCCGCATCCGTCACCCGAAGTCCGTCAACGAATTGGGATTCGATCTGCAAACGGTTTAAGAGCCCTGTGATCTCTTTGCCGCCCCCATGTACCACAACCGGACGAATGCCCGCCTGTTTCAGCCAGATAATGTCGAGAATCACCTGTTCAAATGGGCCGCCCATCGCAGATCCACCGTATTTGATTACCATCGTCTTGCCAGCAAACCGCTGGATATAAGGTAAAGCTTCAATCAGTACCGAAGCCTTCGCCGTAAACTCTGTCATTCCTCCGCCTCCCCAATCCCTGTATCGGGATAGAAGTTGTTATGTCCGGTAGCTTCCATTGATCTTCACATATTCGTAAGTAAGATCGCATCCATATGCGGTCGCATCCGCGTGCCCGACATTCAGATTCACTTTAAATACAACCGGATCTTTCTGCAGTTCCAACGTCGCCTCCGCTTCGTCATATTCCATTCCCATGCCGTTTGCTGCCACTTGGATCGAACCGATCCAAATGTCCACACGGTTGGGATCGACTTCCGCTCCGGAACGCCCGACTGCCATCATCAACCGGCCCCAGTTCGCATCAGCGCCAAACACTGCCGTTTTCACCAGGCTGGATCCGACGATTGTCTTAGCCACTTTTTCCGCATCCTCTTCCGAACGGGCACCGCAGACTTCCGCCACGATCAGCCTCGTAGCTCCTTCTCCGTCACGGGCAATCGCCTTGGCCAAATGCAGCGCAACATACTCCAGCGCTTCGACAAAAAGCGGCCATTCTTCATGACCCGGATTGAGAGTATCATTCCCGGCTTGACCATTTGCAAGAACTAGCACCATATCATTCGTGCTGGTATCACCGTCAACGGTAATCCGGTTAAATGTGCGGTTCGTGATCTGGCGAAGTGCGGCTTGCAAAGCTGCTTGTTCAATCGCAGCATCGGTTGTAATAAAGCCCAGCATCGTCGCCATATTCGGATGAATCATGCCGGACCCTTTACCTGCTCCACCAATCGTGACGACCTTGCCCTCAATTTCAACCTGTACGGCAACTTCTTTTTTCACAAGGTCGGTGGTCATAATCGCCCGGGCAAAATCGACTCCGCCGTCACCGCTCACTTTACGGCTTGCTTCCGCAATCCCCTCGGAAATCCGGTCCATCGGAAGCAATACTCCGATGACACCTGTCGAGGCCACGCCCACAAGCTCTTTGTCAATTTGAAACACTTTTGCTGTCAACTCTTGCATTTCTTCCGCGTCTTTAATCCCTTGTTCGCCCGTACAGGCATTGGCGTTCCCGGAATTGACAACTACTGCTTGCAGAAGTCCCGTTTTTTCCAAAGAAGCTTTCGTCACCAAAAGAGGGGCCGCTTGAACAGCATTCGTGGTATACACGCCTGCCGCCGCCGCCGGAACTTCAGAAACGAGAACCGCTACATCCTTTTTCTCTTTCTTTCCGTTCTTGATGCCGGCAGGTACCCCCGCTGCCTTATACCCTTTCGGGGCAGTAACTCCCCCGTTTTCAACTACCTGAATTTTTTTCTCTGTCTTTAACATGTTTCATCCCCCTTACGGGTATAATGGCACAGCTGTCAAGCCGCTCGTTTCCTCGAATCCCATCATAATGTTCAAATTCTGGATCGCCTGCCCGGAGGCACCTTTCACCAGGTTGTCGATCGCTGATAACACAGTCAGCCGACCTGTACGATGGTCAAGCGACAATCCGATGTCGCACAGGTTTGAACCGGCTACTTCCTTCGTTTGCGGGTAATTCCCTTCAGGGCGAATGCGAACAAACGGTTTCCCTTCATAGGTGCTGCGATAGAGATCAAACAGCTTCGATTGTGTCCAACCCGCTTTGACTTTTGCATAGCATGTTGCAAGAATCCCCCGGTTCATAGGCACAAGGTGAGGCGTAAACGTCATGATTACCTTTTCCCCTGCAATACGGGATAACTGCATTTCAATCTCCGGCGTATGCTGATGCTGATTCACCCGATAAGCTTTGAAGTTTTCGTTCACTTCCGCAAAAAGGGATCCCAGCGAAGCAGTCCTCCCTGCTCCCGAGACACCCGATTTGGCATCGACAATGATCGAATCCTTTTCGACTGCTGCCGCTTGAATTAAAGGCAGTAAGGCGAGAAGCGTCGCAGTCGGAAAACATCCCGGATTCGCAATCAGCTTTGCCTCTTTGATTTCCTCGCGGTACCATTCGGACAGACCGTAAACAGCCTCATTCTGAACCTCTGCCGGAACAGGTTTTTTCCCGTACCAAGTCTCATAGAGGTCAGCAGGCAGCCGCAAGTCCCCGCCGAGATCAATGACGCGCAGGCCATTTTTTAAGAGTCCGGGCACAATCCCTCCCGCGTGTCCGCTGGGAAGTGCGATAAATGCCACATCGGCCTGTTCCGCAATCGCATCCGGATCGACCGTTTCGATTCTATTGCCATAAAACCCCTGAAGATGAGGATAGATCGATTGTATGTCTTTTCCTGCTGACGAATCACCCGTCATGCATGTCACCTGGACTTGAGGATGACGTTGCAGCAATCGCAGCAGTTCAATGCCTGTATATCCTGATGCTCCCACAACAGCAGCACGAATCATCTTTAGATTCCCCCATAAATCACGATATGAAAACGATATGAATGATTATACATATATATGTATATTTTTTCAACACCATTTAGAAACGTAAAAATAACCCGCTTCCGACTATAGGAAACGGGTATGGTTGGAATCCGCAGATTATTTTTTAGCGGCCAGCCAGTTGCTTATTTCGTTTATCTCTTCCGCTGTAAGAACGTCCTTGAACGGTGGCATCCCACGTCCGCCTTTTTCAATCATCAATTTTATTTGTTCCTGCGGCAGCTTGCCTCCCACTTTGGTGAGATTAGGGCCGCTTCTCCCTTCCAGCGAGCTTCCATGACAAGCGGAACAGTTTTTTCTATAAGCGGCAGGAATATCCGAAACGGCGGGCTGTCCTTCCTGCTTATCTTTGGTCGCGCACCCAGTTGCAATCAAGGCCACACCTAGTGCAACCGACATAGTGAATTTTCGATTCATGATCCGCTGCCTCCAAATCGCATTGATCCATTCGCATTGTCCGGTTGATCCCCTCTATTCATTATGCAAAGAAATGAAAACAAAAAAACCCTCAATTCCAAAATCAATCGAAGGTGCAGGCAGTGGGCGCAGAAGGGATTATTTTTACCACAATGGTCGTTCTCATAGATCGGTGCAATGGCTGCACCGTTACTTTACGACAATCTTCGCTTGCATGCTGCTGTGGCCTGAACCGCACGGAACTGAGCACACAACAAAGTACTCGCCCGATTTTTCGGGAGTCCAGGTCACCGTTTTGACTTCATCGCTTTTTACGGTTTCGTTAATGGAGGAATCGGTAATTTTGTATCCATGGACGCCTGCTTTCCCCTCAAGCGTCAGTTTCACCGGTTGCCCCGCTTTCAGTTCACCCTGGGTCACTTCAAACTTATAGTTCGAGCCTGCAATCTTCACTTCTTGCGGGTTCCCTGTCATCACGGGATTGGAAGTTGAGGCAGACTCCCCTCCGCCGCATCCGGCTAAGATTCCAAGAGAAGCAGCAGCTATCACAAACAATTTCGCAGATCTGGTCATAGAAAAAACCTCCTCGTTCCAATCCTAACATCATTGGGGCAAGGAGGTGTTGACAGTTTTGTGAAAACTATTTCTTGATCACTTTTTCTGCCGCAGCCACAACGTTGGCCACTGTAAATCCGTACTCTTCGATCACTTTGTCACCAGGTGCGGAAGCTCCGAACTTATCGATGCCAAGTACGGCACCTTGCTCGCCGACATAACGCTCCCAGCCCATCGGATGTCCCATTTCAATTGCCACACGTGCTTTCACATTAGGAGGCAAAATTTGATCTTTGTAGGACTGAGGCTGTTTTTCGAACAACTCCCAGCTTGGCATGCTGACGACACGGGCCGCAACGCCTTTTGCAGCCAATTCCTGTTGGGCTTTAATGGCCAGGCTGACTTCCGAACCGGTAGCGATCAAAATAACTTCCGGCTGCTGTGCGGAAGCTTCGGAAACTACGTACGCCCCGCGTGCCACTTTTTGATAAATATTGTCCTGAGTTCCTTCGAGAACCGGCAACCCTTGGCGGGACAGCACCATCGAAACCGGGCCTTTGCTTTCCGCAACAGCGTAACGGTAGGCCGCAGCCGTTTCATTCGCATCGGCAGGGCGGAAAACAGTCATGCCCGGAATCACACGGAGTGCAGTAAGGTGTTCAATCGGTTCATGAGTCGGCCCATCTTCGCCAACCGCAATACTGTCATGTGTCAATACGTAAATCACGGGTACGTTCATCAACGCAGACAGCCTCATTGCAGGTCGCAGGTAATCGGAGAATACGAAGAAAGTTCCTCCGTAAACCTTCACCCCACCGTGTAACGCCATTCCGTTCAGGGCGGCTCCCATCGCATGTTCCCGCACTCCAAACCAAATATTCCGGCCACTGTAATCCCGTGAACTGAAATTGGACTCTCCCTTTAAAAGCGTCATGTTCGAAGAAGCCAAGTCGGCCGATCCTCCTAGGAAGAAAGGAACCTTTTTGGCAATCGCATTCAGCACATCACCGGATGCATTCCGTGTTGCAATCTTCCCCTTGTCCGGAGTATAGGTGGGCAAACTCTCCTCCCAACCGGCAGGGAGCTTGTTGCCGATTGCATCCTCCAGCTGCTGAGCCAATTCAGGAAACTCCCGTTTGTATTGATCAAATTGTTGCCGCCATTCGGCTTCTGCCCGTTCACCCTGTTCCTTCACTTTGGCAAAATGTGCCCGAACTTCATCCGGAACGTGGAACGGTTCATGCGGCCATGCGTATGCTTCTTTCGTCAGTTGGGCTTCCTCGTTGCCAAGCGGCTTTCCGTGCGCTTCCGAACTGCCGGCACGATTCGGGCTTCCATAACCGATCGTCGTGCGTACTTCAATTAAGGTAGGGCGCTCCGTATCTTTGTGGGCTTCTGCAATTGCCTGTTCAATTGCCTGTATATCGTTGCCATCCTCAACACGAAGCACCTGCCAGCCATACGCTTCAAAACGCTTTTCCACACTTTCACTAAACGAGAGATTCAATTCCCCATCGAGTGAGATATCATTTGAATCGTACAATACGATCAGACGGCCGAGTTTCAAATGACCTGCCAAGGAAGCGGCTTCCGCTGCCACACCTTCCATCAAATCGCCATCGCCGCAAATGGAATATGTATAATGATCAATCATTTCATGTCCGTCACGATTATAGACGGCCGCCATGTGGCGCTCAGCCATCGCCATCCCGACAGCCATCGAGATCCCTTGTCCCAACGGACCCGTAGTGGCTTCCACACCTGGCGTATGCCCAAACTCAGGATGACCGGGAGTGCGGCTTCCCCATTGACGGAAGTTTTTCAAATCATCCATCGTTACATCGTACCCGGAAAGATGCAGCAAACTATACAGCAGCATGGAACCGTGGCCCGCTGACAGTACAAACCGGTCCCGATCAAACCAGGAAGGATTGGTTGGATTATGCTTCATAAAACGAGTCCAGAGAACGTACGCCATCGGTGCGGCGCCCATGGGCATTCCGGGATGGCCGGAGTTCGCTTTATTGACCGCATCAATGGAGAGTGTGCGGATCGTATTAATCGCAAGTTGTTCTACAGAGTTGTGATTCATTCAGAATACTCCTTTCAAAATTGTTCTGATCCTTTTCTCAAAATCCCTGTCTATGCTGAACTATAAGGTTGGAAGCAGGAATCCTTTCCCTAAAACTTCGTGTGCGTCCGACACGATCACAAATGCTTCCGAATCGACAGAGCGGACAAGATCTTTTAAGTTGGACACTTCCGATTGGTTCACCACACAGAGCAAAACCTTTCGGTTCTCCCCGGTATAGCCTCCCACCGCTTCCAACTGTGTAACACCGCGGTCAAGTGAATGAAGAATTCCTTCTTTAATTTGGTCATGATGGGCCGAGATTATATAGGCAACCTTGGAACGAGCCAAGCCTTCCTGGATAAAATCGATTGTCTTCCCTGTCACAAACAAACTGACCAATGCATAAAGGATGCGTTCCACATTAAACATGACAGCTGCAGACACGATAATCAAACCATCAATGACGAGAAGCAACACTCCCGGTGAAACGCCCGTTAACTTCTGTACCAAACGGGCCAACAAATCAGTTCCGCCTGTAGTGGCACGACCCCGAAATACAATCCCGAGTCCGCCTCCAAGCAAAACACCCCCATAAATACACGCCAATAAAGGCTCATCCGTTAAAGGGGTTGTGCGGAAAAAATCGGTCAGTTGTATGAATCCGGCCAATACTACGAAACCGTACAATGTTTTAAAACCGAAGGCCTGTCCGCCAAGCATTTTCCAACCCGCCACAAAGAGCGGAATGTTGAGCAAAAGTGTAGTAGCCGAAATCGGTATGCCCAGTGCAAATTCCAGGAGGATACCGATTCCCGTCAAACCGCCCGTCACAATTTGATTCGGAACAAAAACCCAGTTCACCGAAAGGGCGGTCAGAAAAGCACCGATTGTGACAAAGATCATATCGCGTACCCAAGAACTCGTTAGAGAGACACGATCACGGTTGCGTTTCAACGACAATCCCCCAATTGTAAACACATGTTGTCAATCTTAGTATGTACGAAATATTCATTTCGAATGGTTGAGTTTTTCCTATGAAGTATACCATTCCTCTGTTTCGAAGGGAAGTACGATTACGGAATAGACAAAAACACATTGGAGTGACTTTCGTTCAATAAATGAAAGAGGCCTGATCAACAGATCAGGCCTTATGGTGCCTAGCAACGACCTACTCTCCCAGGGCTCGTGCCCAAGTACCATCGGCGCTGGAGAGCTTA